>NZ_JBIUAQ010000042.1:0-72441 GCF_044547565.1 Amycolatopsis sp. NPDC052450
AGCTTCCTCGGGCCCTGAGGCGACCGATCCCCACGAATCTCGAACAACACAACCCCTGAACAAATCAGGTGTTGCAACCACCACTAGAACCCAAGAGGAAGGGGGCCTTCATGTACTTCACGGTTGCGCCCGGGAGCACGGAGAGCAAGGGACCTTTGCTATCACTTCGCAGGTCAGCCCTGATTTCGCAAGCGGCCACGCCCGACCAGGCGCAAGCCAGCTCCGAGTGTTCGGCAACGGAAGTAGTGAGGGCCTCCTTCACTACCCTGAGGGTAGGTAAGGAGGCCCTCACGGACTCTGGGTCCCTCAAGGGGCCTTCACGGCTTTCGCGGGGCGTGCCCGAAAGTCGGTGGCGGAGACTGCGTACCCTGGTCATCGATGTCTGAGAACAAGTCGCCGCAGGCCAGGCCTGCGCAACTGGACGACCGGAACCCGTGGGTGCTCGACACCCGCGAACTCGGCCGTCACGCCGGCCTGAGCAAGGCCGTCCAACGCACCATTCCCGTCGAGACCGCGCTCGGTGTGCCCGACGTCATCACCATCGACGCCGGCTCCGGCCTGGAACTCGACCTGATGCTCGAATCCGTCGTCGAGGGTGTGCTCGTCAGCGGTACGGCGTCCGCCGTCGCGACGGGGCACTGCTCGCGGTGCCTCGATCCGATCACGGAAGACGTCGAGGTCGACCTGACCGAGCTCTTCGCCTACCCCGGCTCCGCGACCGAGGAGACCACCGACGAGGACGAGATCCCTCGCCTGGTGGACGACCGGATCGACCTCGAGCCGACGGTCCGGGACGCGGTGGTGCTGGCGCTGCCGCTGGCCCCGCTGTGCACCGAGGACTGCCGGGGACTGTGCATCGAATGCGGTGTCAAGTGGGCCGATCTCGAGCCCGGGCACGGGCATGAGAAGATAGACCCTCGGTGGGCCACGCTGGTGAGGCGTTTCGGCGACGAAACGGCCGATGACCAGGCTGATGGCCCCGGAAAGCAAGCCTGACGAGCACCAGCTCGTTCCGGAGAAGCAAGTTCGCTCGCGACCGCGGGCAGACCGTCTGAAGGAGATCTACTCGTGGCCGTCCCGAAGCGGAAGATGTCGCGATCCAACACCCGCGCGCGCCGCAGCCAGTGGAAGGCGGCTCCGGTTCAGCTGGTGCCCTGCTCCAACCGCGCCTGCAAGCAGCCGAAGCTCCAGCACATCACGTGCCCGGCCTGCGGCCAGCACAACGGTCGCCAGGTCGTCGAGCCCGCCTGATCGGCAGCTGACGACATGGGGGGCAAGTCGGCCGGGGGACCACCCGCGGACACCGCACCACTGCTCGAAGCACTCGGGATCACGATCGAGCCCGAGCTGCTGACATTGTCGCTGACCCACCGTTCTTATGCCTATGAGAACGGTGGGTTGCCGCCGAACGAGCGCCTGGAGTTCCTCGGGGACGCGGTGCTGGGTCTGGTCGTCACCGACCACCTCTACAACACTCATCCCGACCTGGCCGAAGGTCAGCTCGCGAAGCTCCGTGCCAGCGTGGTCAACATGCACGCGCTGGCCAGGGTCGCGCGCGGCCTCGGCGAAGGTGGGCTCGGCAAGCACCTGTTGCTGGGCAAGGGCGAGGAGCTCACCGGCGGCCGGGACAAGGCGAGCATCCTCGCCGACGGTCTCGAAGCCGTCATCGGCGCCGCGTACCAGCAGCACGGCATCGACATCGCGCGCAAGCTCGTGCATCACCTGTTCGACGGCCTGCTCGCCGAAGCGCCGCTGCGTGGCGCCGGACTGGACTGGAAGACCAGCCTCCAGGAGCTGACCGCGTCGGCCGGGCTCGGCGTGCCCGAGTACAAGGTCGAGGACACCGGTCCCGACCACCGCAAGGAGTTCACCGCGACCGTCCTCGTCGGCGGGCGTGAACTCGGCTACGGCTCGGGAACGACCAAGAAGGAAGCCGAGCAGAAGGCCGCCGAGACGGCCTGGCGACAGCTTTCGGCCGAACTCGACGTCGACCAGCCGCCGAAGACCACCTGAGTCCCGCACTCCCTCGCGAGTGGTGAAGACGGTTCTGACCGTCATCACCACTCACGAGGGCCGGTGGGAGAATCGACGGCATGCCCGAACTCCCCGAGGTCGAGGTGGTCCGCGCCGGGCTCGAGGCGCATGCCTCCGGCCGGACGATCACCGAGGTCGAAGTTCTCCACGCCCGCGCGATCCGTCGTCACGAACTCGGCGCCGAGGATTTCACCGGACGCCTTTCCGGCATCAAGATCACCGCCGCCCGCCGTCGCGGCAAGTACCTGTGGCTGGAGCTTTCCGACGGTCAGGCCATGCTCGCGCACCTCGGCATGAGCGGCCAGATGCTGGTCCAGCCCGAAGAAGCACCTGACGAGAAGCACCTTCGCGTGCGATTCCGTTTCGCTGACAACGGGCCCGAGCTGCGCTTCGTCGACCAGCGGACTTTCGGTGGTCTCGCGCTCGCGGAACTCACCGAGGTCGACGGGACCTCGTTGCCGTCCACCATCGCGCATATCGCCCGCGACCCGATGGACCCGCGCTTCGACCTCGACCAGGCCGTCCGCGCGCTGCGGTCGAGGCGGACGGAGATCAAACGCGCCCTGCTCGACCAGACCCTCGTCTCCGGTATCGGCAACATCTACGCCGACGAAGCGCTCTGGCGGTCCAAGCTCCACTGGGCCCGGCCCACCGAAAAGCTCACCGCGGCACAGGGCCGGACGGTCCTCACCGCCGCGGGCGACGTCATGGACGCCGCGCTCGTCGCGGGCGGGACCTCGTTCGACGCCTTGTACGTCAACATCAACGGCGAATCCGGGTATTTCGACCGGTCGCTCGACGCCTATGGCCAGGAAGGCTTGCCGTGTGGCCGGTGCGGCACCGCGATCCGGCGTGATCCCTTCATGAACCGCTCGTCCTTTTCGTGCCCCCGGTGCCAGCCGCGTCCGCGCTTGAGGTGAAAACTGTCGTGTACGGCGCGGGTGGCGCGTCAACTAGCATGAACGGGCACGACATTGAGGGAGTGGGATGGTGGCCGCGACCGAGCCCGGCAAGACGACGCTCGCCGAGAAGATCGACAAGCTGTTCCAGATCGTGCTCAGACCCGATCGTGAGCCGTACAGTCACGAAGAGGTCGCCAAGGCGTGCCGGGAAGCCACCGGCGAGAGCTTCTCGACGACGTATCTGTGGCAGTTACGCACAGGTCGCCGCGACAATCCCACGAAACGCCACCTCGAGGCGCTCGCCCAGTTCTTCGGTGTCTCGCCGGCGTACTTCTTCGACGACGAGCAGAGCGCCAAGATCGCCGAGGAGCTCGCGCTGCTCGGCGCCCTCCGCGACGCCGGTGTCCGGGATGTCGCGCTGCGGGCCGTAACACTTTCCCCCGATGGACTCGACACCATCAGCGACATGATCGACGCGATCGCCCGCAGGGAATCCGGACGGGGCGGCACGAAGAAGGAGACGTGAGTGGACCGCCGCCGTAAAGAGCTGTGGCGCCGCTGCCGGGGTCTCGCCGACGGCGTCGCTCTTCCCGAACCCTTCGACGCCGAGGCCTTCACCGCCGAATTGGCGGCCGAACGCGGCCGCCCGATCGAGTTGATGCAGGTCAGCGTCCCCTCCAGTGGCCCTTGCGGGCTGTTGATGAGCACCGAGCGCGCGGACTACATCCTCTATCCGACCAACACCACCGCCCTGCACCGGCGGCATATCCTCCTGCACGAGGTCGGCCATTTGTTGTGCGGCCACACCGGTTCGGACGCGGGCGCCGACGGGATCGCGCTCGACGCCGCCGCCAGCAAGACCCTCATGCCGAACCTGTCGCCCGAACTCGTCCGCCGTGTTCTCGGCCGCACGAGTTACAGCGCCGTCGAGGAGCAGGAGGCCGAATTGCTCGCCAGTCTGCTCGCGCAGCGCGTCGCACGGACGACGGTGCGCGGAGCGGCGCGTCTCGACGAGAGCGGGAGCGACCTCGCCGGCGGCATGGCCAGGGTCGACGACCTCTTCGGCAGCCGGAAACGGCGCCGTCCGTGACCGAGACCATCGCGTATTTCTGCTGCGTGGTGGCTTTCGCGGGCTTCGGGTACAAGCTGATCCAGGCCAGGCACACCCAGCCGCTGCGGCGGATGTGGTTCCTCAGCGCGTTCGGGATGTGCATCGCGGGCGGCATCATGCTGCTCACTCCGGCCATGGAAAACGCCGTCGGCGTCGAAGAACCCATCGGCAGCCTTCTGAACCTGGCGGCCGATCTGCTCAAGATCGGCGCGATGGCCTTCGCGGTCGCGTTCGCGCATTCGCTGAAACTGGGGGAGGACAAGCGGATCGGCTGGCACGCGCTGCTGTCCTGGATCGTCGTGGCCGCCGAGATCGTGCTCTTCTTCCTCTCCGACAGTTACCGCGTCGGCGAGCACACCGCCGCCGGGCCGGGCAGGCTCGGCTGGTTCGTCGCGTACAACGTCCTTTTCCTCGTCTACGGTCTGATCAGCCTGCTGGCCTTCTCGATCGTCTTCGCCCGCTTCGCGCGCCATGCCGATCCGGGCCCGCTTCGCACCGGGCTGTGGCTGCTCGTCGGCGGCGGGGTCGCCGCGCTGGGCTGGACCTTCTGGGACGTCGATGACATCTACATCCTCGCCACCACCGGCGAGGTCAACGCCGGTGAGGAAACCGTTTCGTCGATCCTGGCGGCGCTGAGCGTCGGGCTCGCCGGGGCGGGCGCGACGCTCAGCGTGTGGGGGCCCGCGCTGGCCACCCCGTTCCGCCTGATCGGCACGTACCGGACGTATCGCCGGATCGAGCCGTTGTGGACCGCGATGCGCGAAGCCGTCCCGGGGATCGCGCTGGACCCGGGCCCCGGTATGCCGGGCGGCGTCGAGTTCGCCTTGTACCGCAGGGTGATCGAGATCCGGGACGGCCATCTCGCACTGCGTCCCTACTTCGATCCGGACGTGCCGCCGGTCGCGGAAGCCGAAGCACGCAAGGCGAAGATCCCCGAATCCCGGGTCCCCGCGACGATCGAAGCCGCGGCCTTGGCCGCCGCGCTCGTCGCCTCCGAGGCGGGCCGCCGGTACGCCCCCGACGACGTTCCGGCGACCTACCTCGACGAGCCGGACATCGCCACCGAAGCGGCGTGGCTGGTGGAGGTCACGCGCGCCTGGCGACGGTCCACCGTGGTCGGACGCATTCGCGACCGAGCCCGTGAAACGCTTGCTGCTTAAGCCGAAACGATCGCGGTGACGGCGGCCGCCGCCGAGACCAGCGCGAGCCAGACCGGCGGGACGACGTCCTTGATCCCGTCACCCGCCCGCAGATGGGCGACCGCCGCCCCGACCAGCAACGCCGCCAGGCCGATCGCCGCGGCGATCCCGAGCGGCGCCCAGAAGAATCCGGCCACCAGGCCCGCCGCTCCGGCGATCTCGAGGGCGCCGATCCCCTGGATCCCCCGGACCGAGAAGCCGAGCCTCTCGGTCCGGGAGACCAACGACGGCTGACGCAGGACCTTCGCCACCCCCAGTACGGCGAAGATCGCGGCCAGCAGCACCGACAACACCACATGAGTCACGGCCATAACGGAACTCCTTGGCGTGTAAGGGCTTTCAGACGGTGACGCGGCGCATCGTGGCGAATCCGCCGGCGCCGGCGACGCAGACCAGCAGGGCGAGCACCCCGGTCACGCCGCCGACGGTCAGCGTGCTGAAGAACGTGCCGAGTTTCGGCCAGGAATCGGTCCAGCTGAGCAGCAGCACCCCACCCACCAGCACCAGGACCTGCGCGGCAGCGAACAGGACCACACCCAGTACCGCGGCACGCCGGTAGATCAGGCCGTACCACATGCCGTAGACGAACATCAGCGCCAGGAAGACGAACGACGTGAGCAGGGTCAGATACCAGGAGCCGTCGAGCAGCCAGGGCACCCGGAAGTAGTTGAGGCCGAGCCCCCAGCCTCCGGTCGCTTCCTCGATCGCCTGGAACACGACGATCCCCACCGCGTAGAGCGCGGACAGCCCGGCCACCAGCAGGATCGTGCCCAGGTAGTACGACCGCCTCGACACGCCGAGCGCGAGCCCGAACGGCAGCGACTTCGTCATGCTCAAGGCACCGCAGACGAGCATGAACACGTACAGCGTGAACAGGCCGCCGGAGTAGTTCTCCTCGGGCGTCTCGGGAATCACCGCGAAGATGGTGAGATTCACCAGGAACGCGAAGAACGTGACGCCGACCGGGAGGACCAGGAACTGAAGCCGGTCCACCAGGTGGTAGCGCGCGACTTTGACCAGGGTGTTCATGCGGACGCCTCCTCCGCTGTCGTCTGTCCGGTGTTGGAGGTGTGCACCATCAGCTGCTGCAGGGAAAGCGGTTCGAGCTTCAGGTGCAGGGCCTGTGCCCGCGCCTTCGCGGCGGCGTCGAGCGCGTCGGCGACGGTGATCGAAGCCCGTGAACCGATCTTGCGGCGGTGCAGCACGCGGCGGCCGGCGACGAAGGATTCCACCGCCGTGGCGGGCCCGCTGACCGTGGCGGCCGAGCCGCGCAGTTCGTCGGCGGGCGCGTCGAGGACGACGCGGCCCTTGTCGATCATCACCACGTGCTCCAGCAGATCCGCCACCTCGTCGATCAGGTGCGTGGAGAGCAGGACCGTTCGCGGATGGGCCGAATAGTCGTCGAGCAACCGGTCGTAGAACAGTTGCCGCGCGACGGCGTCGAGGCCCGCGTACGGCTCGTCGAGCAGCGTGAGTTCCGCCCGTGCCGCCAGCCCGATCGTGATCGACAGCGCCGAGCGCATCCCTCGCGAGAGCTTCTTGATCGGGCGCTTCGTCGGCAGGTCGAAGTCGCGGAGCAGCGTGTCGGCCAGCTCCGCGTCCCAGTTCGGGTAGAACCACGACGCCGCCGAAAGGGCGTGCCGGACCTTGAAGTCCGGGAACTGCTGGTCCTCACGGACGAGCACCAGGCGCTGGAGCACGCGTTCGTTCTCCACCGGGTTCTCGCCGAACACACGGACCGAGCCCGTGCTGGCGAACTCCTGCGCGGTGACGATGCGCAGGAAGGTGCTCTTGCCCGCGCCGTTGCGGCCGAGCAGGCCGGTGATCTTGCCTTCTTCGATGTCGACCGAGACATCGCCGAGCGCGAGGTGGTCGCCGTAGCGCCGGGTCAGGCCGGTGGTCGAAATGGTCGGCGTCATGCGGCGGGTCCTCCGTTCCGGTGTCCGTTCCCGCGGATGAGCGAGATCAGGGTTTCGTCGTCGATGCCGAGGCGTCGCGCTTCGATGAGCATCGGGTCGAGGTACTGCTCGGCGAACCGTTGCCGCCGGTCGGTGAGCAGCTTCTGCCGCGCCCCGCCGGCGACGAACATGCCGATACCGCGCCGCTTTTCGAGCAGTCCGTCGTCGGCGAGCACGTTGATCCCCTTGGCCGCCGTCGCCGGATTGATCCGGTAGAAGGCGGCGAGTTCGTTGGTTGACGGCACGCGTTCCCCCTCGGCCAGGCTTCCCTCGGCGATGTCGTCGGCGATCTGTTCGGCGATCTGCACGAACAGGGGTGTTCCTTCGTCGAGCACGACACCTCCGTTCCCAGTCTTCGTGCACCCGTGCCGGGTGCGGTGGTTCATTACTGGAGTAAGTAACCCATGAACCCCCGTTCGACGCAAGTGGGTTCCGCCGTGCACACTACTGCGCAATGCGTGGTACCTTCTGTTGCGTAAGACTGGGAGGGACGCGACTGTGGAGATCAGTCAGCTACTCAAAGGCGTGCTGGACCTCGCCGTTCTCGCGGTACTTCGCGGAGAGGACGGCTACGGCTACGACGTGCTCCGAAGACTTCGCGTCGCGGGGTTGCAAGAAGTGGGCGACGCTTCGGTGTACGGAACGCTTCGGCGGCTGTACAAGGCAGGCCTGCTGACGTCGTACGTGGTGCCGAGTGAAGAAGGCCCGCACCGCAAGTACTACAGCCTCAACGAACCGGGTCGCCAGCGCCTCGAGGAGTCGGGGCAGACCTGGCGGACTTTCGCCACGACGATGAACAGCCTGTTGGGAGAGGCAGCATGAGCACGCAGAATCCGACCGCCGTGCGGGTGTATCTGGCGAGGGTCAGGAGCGCGCTCGCCGACCTTCCCGAGAGCGAAGTCGAGGAGATCCTCGAAGACGTCCGGCCCCATCTCGCCGAGATGGAGGCGGAACTGGGCGAGAACCCCAAGGTCGACGCCCTGATCGAGCGGCTGGGCAGCCCCGAGAGTTACGCCGCCGAACTGCGGGCGTCGGGTGGCTATCCGCCGCGTCCGGCCGACGCGGGCGACAAGACCACCGTGCTGAAGGTGAAGACCGGAATCGGCGGAGCGCGGTTCGCGTTCTGGGGCCTGGTGTTCTCCGTCGGCGGCTTCGCACTGTTCGGCTTCGCCGCCGCGGTGTTGGTCCGGGTGGAACCGTTGCTGGGCCTGCTTTTCGTCGCCCCCGTGCTCGCGATCAGCGTCGCCTACGTGGTCCGCAAGGGCGTCGCCCCGATCGCGGAACTGCCCGAGGTGGTCAAACTCCGCGAGACCGCGGCCTCGTTCCAGAAAGACCGGAACGGCAAGGGGCTGAACTACTTCCGCACGCTCAAGCCGGCGTGGTGGGTGCTGTGCGCGGCGGTGCTGGTCGTGTTCGGCCTGCTGCTCGTGGTCCGCGACACCGAGGCCATTTTGCTGCTGCCGCTGATGCTGCTGGCGGCCGTCGCCGTGGTGTGGGCGGGGCCGAAGCTGAAGGCCGACCGGCGGCTGCTGTGGCTGGCCGTGCCGATCTCGGCGTTCGTCGTCGGCAGCATGCTCGGCGGCGCGGGCGCGGCGGTCGACCTGGTCGCGAAACGGTCCTACAGCAACGGTTCCTACAACAGCCCCTACGGGCCGAGCTACAACGACAACTACGGCAACCCGCAGTTGATGTACGGCAGCCAGGACGTGGAGAACATCTACGCCTTCGACGCCGAAGGCAAGCCGCTGGCCGAGATCTACCTCTACGACGAGAACGGCCGTCCGCTCAGCACCACGCGGTACGCCTGCGAGAGGAGTACGGGCGAGAAGCGGAAGGTCGGTGACGACAACCGCTACCCGCGGCCGCGGCTCGAACGAGGCGTCCAGGACAACGACGGAAACCTGAACGGCTACAACGGTTCCCGCGGTTACTGCCAGGAACGGACCGACGTCCCGTTCAGCGCGGCGATCCCGAAGGGCGCACCGGTGCCGCCGACTTCTCAGGCCGCCCCGCCGTCGTCCACCTCGGTGGCGCCGCCGTCGAACTCCACCCAGCCGACGCGCTAGGTGGCCCGGGTGGAGGCGGCTGTCGGGGGCGCCTCCACCCCTTTACGCATTTCGTCCTCTGGATGCGGTAGTTCGCGTTCTCGACTACCGCATCCAGAGGACGAAATGCGGATGCGAGGATCGCCTCGCGAGACGTAATCTCGGGGGCAACGCGTTGACGGAGACGAGTAGCCGAAGGACCACGCGAGTCCCAGAGAGCCGCCGGTAGCTGAGAAGGCGGTCTCGCGGCCTGCGGTGAAGACCCTCCCGAGTGCGGGGAGGAACGGCGTCCGCGCCCCATGCCCCGCCGTCCGGCCCTCGTCATCGGGCCTTCGAGGCCGCCGCTCGTCCAGGGCGGCGGCGAAAGTGCGGTGGTACCGCGAGTTCCCTTCTCGCCCGCACTCCCAAGGGGTCGCGCATATCCGTACAGGAGTTGTGATGATCTCGCGTGTCCTCGTCGCCGACCTGCCCCGGCACGTCGGCGGCCGTGTCCGCGTCGCCGGCTGGGTGCACCGCCGGCGCCGCTTGAAATCCGTCACCTTCCTGGTGATCCGGGACCGCTCCGGACTCGGCCAGGTCGTGCTCGCCGAACCCGGTGGCCCGCCGGAGGAGACCGTGGTCGAGGTCGAAGGCCTTGTCACGGCGAACCCTCAAGCACCCGACGGCGTGGAACTGACCGAGCCGTCGGTCAAGCCGCTTTCCGAACCCGCCGAACCACCGCCGTTCGACCTCTATCGGCCGTCGCTTCCGGCCGCGTTGCCCACGGTGCTGGACAACGCCGCCGTCGCGCTGCGGCATCCGCGGCTGAAGAAGGTGTTCACGGTCGCGGCGGCGAGCGTCGCCGGGTTCCGGTCGGCACTGGACGGACTCGGGTTCACCGAAACCCAGACGCCCAAGATCGTCTCGTCGGCCACGGAATCCGGCGCGAACGTCTTCGGCATCGACTACTTCGGCGAGCGGGCCTTCTTGGCGCAGTCGCCGCAGTTCTACAAGCAGGCGCTGGTCGGGGTCTTCGAGCGGGTGTACGAGGTCGGCCCGGTCTTCCGCGCCGAACCGCACGACACGGCGCGGCATCTCGCGCAGTACACCAGCCTCGACGCCGAACTCGGCTTCATCGACGGCCACCACGACGTGATGGCGGTGCTGCGGGAGGTCGTCGCCGGGATGGCCGCGGCGGTTCCGGAGGCGGAAGTCGTGGTGCCCGAGGAGATTCCGGAGATCCACTTCGCGGAGGCGCAAGACCTGATCGCGCGGCTGTCCGGCGAAGACCCGCGTGGCGAACCGGACCTCGCACCCGCGCACGAGCGGCTGCTTTCGGACTGGGCGCTGCGCGAACACGGATCGGAATTCCTGTTCGTCACCGGCTACCCGATGGTGAAGCGGCCGTTCTACACGCATCCGGACCCGGAGCGACCCGGGTATTCCAACAGTTTCGACCTGCTTTTCCGCGGGCTGGAACTCGTGACCGGCGGCCAGCGGCTGCATCGGCACGCCGACTACGTCGCCGCGCTGGCGGCGCGCGGTGAGTCCACCGAGCCGTACCGGGACTATCTGTCCGTCTTCGCGCACGGGATGCCGCCGCACGGCGGGTTCGCGCTGGGTCTCGAACGCTGGACGGCCCGGTTGCTCGGGCTGCCCAACGTCCGCCAGGCGACGCTGTTCCCGCGTGACCTGCACCGCCTGACCCCGTAAAGCCGCGAGCCGGCACCTCGTACTGAGGTGCCGGCTCGCGTGGGGGTGAGGCTCAGTGGAGGAACGCGCTCCTGGCTGCCAGGTCGGCCAGCAGGGCGCGGCCCTTCTCGGCGTTGCGCGGCTGGGCCAGGACGTCGTAACGCCGGGCGACCAGCTGGCTCTGCGAGATGAACCCGCGCTTGTTCTTCGAAGCCGCGTACCCCAGCGCGCCGAACAGCAGGTTGAACGCGATACCGCCGACGAGGCCGACGAGGATCGGCACCAGTCCGGCGCCCGGGTTGAGCAGGCTCAGCACGAGGCCGAGGAACATACCGAACATCGCGCCCGACAGTGCCGAACTGGTCAGCACCTTGCTCCAGCCCATCCGCCCGGCGATCCGCTCGACCAGGATCGGCTCGACACCGACGATGGTGACGTCCGTGATCGGGAAGTCCGTTCCCGCGAGGTGGTCGACGGCACGCTGCGCTTCGGAGTACGACTCGTAGGAGCCGATCGGCCACCCGCTGGGCAGCGTCGGGAGCTGAGCCCGCCCCTGGGGCTCGGTGAACGTGGTCTGCTGCGTGAATGCCTGTGTCATTCCTTCTCACCTCTCTTGATCCGTACAACGTTCCGGGTGTGCGGATCTCCTCCCGTCCGGCGGGATTCACAGCATCTTCTCAGCCGGGCATCGCAGACAATCCGCCCAGGGATCAACTACCGTCCGCAATGGGTAACGAGGTAGACCATTGGTCGAGTTGACCAGGTCCGGCTCACCCGGTAGGAAGAAGCCGCAAAGGTACCGCTTCGAACCTTTAGGTGAGGCTGATGGCGAACAGGCGCGGCATGCTCACGCTGGATCGGCTCCGGGAACTGGTCGAGGACGGCACGGTCGACACGGTGCTGGTGGCGATCGCCGACATGCAGGGCAGGTTGCAGGGCAAACGCTGCGCCGCCGAGTACTTCCTCAACGAGGTCGTCGAGCACGCCACCGAAGCGTGCAATTACCTGCTCGCCGTCGACGTCGACATGAACACTGTCGACGGTTACGCGATGTCGTCGTGGGAGACCGGCTACGGCGACTTCGTCATGCGCCCGGACTTCGGCACGCTTCGCCTGCTTCCGTGGCAGGAGGGCACCGCGCTCGTCCTCGCCGACCTCGAACGGGTGCAGGGCGGCGCCGTGGCCCCTTCGCCGCGCCAGATCCTGCGCGGTCAGCTCGACCGGCTCGCCGCGCGTGGTCTCGCCGCGTACGTCGGGACCGAACTGGAGTTCATCGTCTTCGACGACACCTTCGAGTCGGCATGGGACAAGCGGTATCAGGACCTTCGCCCGGCCAACCAGTACAACGTCGACTACTCGATGCTCGGCACCTCGCGGATCGAGCCGCTGCTGCGCCGCATCCGGAACGACATGGGCGGGGCGGGACTGTACGTCGAGTCGGCCAAGGGCGAGTGCAACCCCGGTCAGCACGAGATCGCGTTCCGCTACGCCGACGCGCTGACCACCTGCGACAACCACAGCGTCTACAAGACCGGGTCCAAGGAGATCGCCGCGCAGGAGGGCAAGAGCCTCACGTTCATGGCGAAGTACAACGAACGCGAGGGCAACTCCTGCCACATCCACATCAGCCTGCGCTCGGCCGAGGGCGAGCCCGTCCTGGCAGGTGACGGCCCCGGCGGGTTCTCGCCGCTGATGGAGCACTTCCTCGCCGGTCAGCTCGCCGGACTGCGTGAGCTGACCTACTTCCTCGCGCCGAACATCAACTCCTACAAGCGTTTCGTCCCCGGCAGCTTCGCGCCGACAGCCGTCGCTTGGGGCACCGACAACCGCACGTGCGCGCTCCGCGTCGTCGGGCACGGAGACTCGCTGCGCACCGAGAACCGGGTCCCCGGCGGCGACGTGAACCCGTACCTCGCGGTGGCCGCGCTCATCGCGGCCGGTTTGCACGGCATCGAGAACGAACTTGAGCTGGAGCCGGAGTTCCACGGCAACGCCTACGGTTCCGACAAGCCGACCGTGCCGACGACCCTGCGTGAAGCCGCGGCGCTGCTGGACGAGAGCGAACTCGCCAGGACCGCGTTCGGGGACGAGGTCGTCGACCACTACCTGAACGCGGCGAAGGTCGAACTCACCGCGTACGACGCCGCCGTCACCGACTGGGAGAGGATCCGTGGCTTCGAACGGCTCTGACCCCATCATCGGTCTCACCTCCTATCTGGAACCCGCGAAGTTCCTCGTCTGGGAGACCGAAGTCGCGCTGCTGCACCGGGTCTACGTCGACGGTATCGTCGCGGCCGGCGGGATCCCGGTCCTGCTGCCGCCGGTGAGCGGGGCACACGATCGGCTGATGTCCGCCGTGGACGGACTCGTGCTGGTCGGCGGCGCCGACGTCGACCCGGCGCGCTACGGCCAGGAGCCGCACGCGACGACGTACACGAGGCCGAACCGGGACGCGTTCGAGTTCGGCCTGCTGCGGTCCGCTTTGGACAGTGGAAAACCGGTGCTGGGCGTGTGCCGCGGGCTGCAGGTGCTCAGTGTCGCGCTGGGCGGCACGCTCGCGCAGCATCTGCCGGACACTTTGGACAGTGGGGATCACCAGCCCGCGCCGGGGATCTTCGGCACCACTACGGTGACGCTTGCCGAGGGGAGCCGGGTCGCGGCGATCTTCGGCGCCGAGACCAAGGTGCCGTGTTACCACCATCAGGCGATCGACAGGCTCGGTGACGGGCTGGTCCCGGTCGGCTGGGCCGCCGACGGGACCATCGAGGCGGCCGAACTGCCCGGCGACGGGTTCGTCCTCGGCGTCCAATGGCATCCCGAACAGAATCCCGACGACATCAGGCTTTTCGAGGCACTCGTAGAAGCAGCTAAGGAGCGCGCATGACCACGTTCGAGGTGATCAACCCCGCCACCGAAGAGGTGGTGCGGTCGGTCGAGCTGACCTCGGCCGAGGAGACCGACGCGGCGATCGCCCGCGCGCACGCGGCGTTCCCCGCCTGGCGCGCGGTGGCCCCCGGCGACCGGGCGCGGCTGCTGCGCCGGTTCGCCGACGCCGTCGACGCCGACATCGAGAACCTCGCCGCGCTGGAGGTCGCCAACGCGGGCCACACGATCGGCAACGCGCGCTGGGAAGCGGGCAACGTCCGCGACGTGCTGACGTACTACTCGGCTTCGCCCGAACGGTTGAGCGGCAAGCAGATCCCGGTACCCGGCGGGGTGAACATGACGTTCCACGAGCCGCTCGGCGTGGTCGGGGTGATCGTGCCGTGGAACTTCCCGATGCCCATCGCGGGCTGGGGGTTCGCGCCCGCGCTCGCCGCCGGGAACACCGTCGTGCTCAAACCCGCCGAGCTCACTCCGCTGACCGCGATCCGCCTCGGCGAACTCGCCCGCGAGGCGGGGATCCCCGAAGACGTCTTCCAGGTGCTCCCCGGCAAGGGATCCGTGGTGGGGCAGCGGTTCGTGGACCACCCCGCGGTGCGGAAGGTGGTGTTCACCGGCTCGACCGAGGTCGGCAAGCAGATCATGGCGGGCTGCGCCGCGCAGGTGAAGCGGGTGACGCTGGAACTCGGCGGCAAGAACGCGAACATCGTCTTCGCCGACGCCGACCTGGAGAAGGCCGCGGCCACCGCTCCGTACGGCGTCTTCGACAACGCCGGGCAGGACTGCTGCGCGCGGTCGCTGATCCTGGTGCAGTCGAGCGTGTACGAGAAGTTCATGGAACTGCTGGAACCCGCGGTGAACGGTGTGGTCGTCGGGGATCCGCGGCTGGAAGTGACCGAGATGGGGCCGCTGATCTCGGCGGGGCATCACGCGAAGGTGTCGTCCTATGTGGACGACGCGGCGCCGGTCGCCTTCCGGGGCAACGCGCCCGTCGGCCCCGGGTACTGGTTCGCGCCGACCGTCGTCACCCCGCCGGACCTGCGGCATCCGCTGGCCTCGGAGGAGATCTTCGGCCCGGTCGTCGCCGTGGTCCCGTTCGACGGCGAGGCGGACGCGGTGACCATGGCCAACGACACCGAGTACGGCCTTTCCGGCTCGATCTGGACGCGCGACGTCGGCCGCGCCTTCCGCGTCGCCCGCGGTGTCGAGGCCGGGAACCTTTCGGTGAACTCGCATTCGTCCGTCCGGTACTGGACGCCGTTCGGCGGGTTCAAGCAGTCCGGGCTGGGCCGGGAACTCGGTCCGGACGCCGTCGACGCCTTCACCGAGACCAAGAACGTCTTTATCAGCACGGAGGAATAGGAATGGTTCAGCGTTTCGAGGGCCGCGTCGCGGTCATCACCGGTGGCAGCAGCGGCATCGGCCTCGCCACCGCGCGGCGGCTGGCGAGCGAGGGCGCGAAGGTCGTCATCGGCGACATCTCCGCCGAGGCGGGCAAGGCCGCGGCCGACGAGGTCGGCGGCCTGTTCGTGCAGGCCGACGTCACCGACGCCGAGCAGGTCGAGGCCCTGTTCCAGACCACTGTGGACACCTTCGGCTCGGTCGACGTCGCGTTCAACAACGCCGGCATCTCCCCGCCCGAAGACGACTCGATCCTGACCACGGGCATCGACGCGTGGGAGAAGGTGCAGAAGGTCAACCTGACCTCGGTGTACCTGTGCTGCAAGGCGGTGCTGCCGCATATGCGGCGGCAGGGCAAGGGCTCGATCGTCAACACGGCGTCGTTCGTCGCGGTGATGGGCGCGGCGACGTCGCAGATCTCCTACACCGCGTCGAAGGGCGGGGTGCTGGCGATGAGCCGGGAGCTGGGCGTGCAGTTCGCGCGGGAGAACATCCGGGTCAACGCGCTGTGCCCGGGTCCGGTGAACACCCCGCTGCTGAAGGAACTGTTCGCGAAGGACCCCGAGCGGGCGGCGCGGCGGTTGGTGCACGTGCCGGTCGGGCGGTTCGCCGAGCCGGAGGAGATCGCGGCCGCGGTCGCCTTCCTGGCGAGCGACGACGCTTCGTTCATCACCGCTTCGCAGTTCCTGGTGGACGGCGGCATCTCGGGCGCCTACGTGACCCCTCTCTGACCCCACGCAATTCGTCACCTACTTGCGACACGCCTCGGCGCGATTCGTCACCTAATTGCGTCGCTCTGGCCCGCCACCCCGTCACTCGTCCCGGTGGCTGGGATGGCGGGCCGCTGACCTGCGCTGTAGTCCTGAGACACGGAGCCGCACGGTTCCGCGATCCGAACAGCGCGGGAGGCCCGAAGAATGACCCGGCAGATGAGCACCGCCATGCGTGACTGCATCGACCTGTGCAACGAGTGCCACGTCCGGTGCGAAGAGATGCTGACGCGCTGCATGGAGGTGGGCGGCGCGAAACTCGGGATGATGATGGTGACCTGCGCGGACATGTCCCGCATGTGCGCGGACATGATGATGCGCTGCTCCGCCATGGTCGCCGACCTCGAGATGATGCGCATGTGCGCGAAGATGTGCGGCCTCGCCTCCCAGATGATGCGCATGTGCGCCCAGGAGTGCGCCAGGACCGGTGACGCCGAACTCGCCGACGCGGCCGACATGATGACGCGGTGCGCCGAACTCTGCGGCACGATCACCGCCGAGATGATGATGGAGAACGCGTAACTCGCGTGCTTGGAGCCATAACTCGCGTGATCAGAGCCGTAACTCACCAGTTACGGCTCCAAGCACGTGAGTTACGGCTCCAGACACGCAAGTGACGTCGTCGGGTGGAAGTAGACGCGCGTCGAACACGCCAGGTACGGTGTGCGCACAACTACAGACAAGGGCCGTTGAGCTGGAGCGGGAGAGCCCTCACGAACGTGGTGGGGCACCGAAGGAGCAAACTCCCCGGAATCTCTCAGGTACTCACTACCGCTTCCGCGAGGCCACTCTGGAAAGAAGGCGCGCAAGTGCGCCTCACCCAAGGTGAAAGCCGCATCACATGCGGTGAAACTCTCAGGTGCCATGACAGAGGGGGAGTTCCCAGCGCACCGGTCTATCCGGCGCCTGACCCAAGGAGCTCCCTTGACCAGTACGTCCTTCGACGACCGGCACATCGGCCCCTCGGAGTCCGAGCAGGCCAAGATGCTCGCCGAGGTCGGCTACGGCAGCCTCGACGCCCTGGTGCAGGCCGCGGTGCCGTCCGCGATCCGGGTCACGCGTGACCTCGAACTTCCCCCCGCCGCGTCCGAAGAGGACGCCATCGCCGAGCTTCGCGCGCTCGCCGCGCTCAACAAGCCGATGACGCAGATGATCGGCCTCGGCTTCCACGACACGGTCACCCCGGCGGTCATCCGCCGCAACGTGCTGGAGAACCCGGCCTGGTACACGGCGTACACGCCGTATCAGCCGGAGATCTCGCAGGGCCGTCTCGAAGCCCTCCTCAACTTCCAGACCATGGTCTCCGAGCTGGCCGGTCTCGCCACCGCGAACGCCTCCCTGCTCGACGAGTCCACCGCGGTCGCCGAGGCCGTCATGCTGATGCGCCGCGCGTCGAAGGCGAAGTCGAACAAGGTCGTCCTCGACGCCGAGTGTCTGCCGCAGACCATCGCCGTCGTCCGCACCCGCGCCGAGGCCATGGGCGTCGAGGTCGAGGTCCGCGACCTGCTCACCGGTCTGCCGGACGAGTTCTTCGGCGTCGTCGTCCAGTACCCGGGTGCTTCCGGCGTGCTGCGCGGCGCGGGCTTCTACTCCGCCATCTCCGAGACCGCGAAGGCCGCCGGCGCGCTGTACACCGTCGCCGCCGACCTGCTCGCCCTCACGCTGATCACCGCGCCGGGTGAGTTCGGCGCCGACATCGCCGCCGGTTCGACCCAGCGCTTCGGCGTCCCGCTCGGTTACGGCGGGCCGCACGCCGGATACATGGCCGTCCGCGCCGGGCTCGAGCGTTCGCTGCCGGGCCGCCTGGTCGGGGTCTCGGTCGACGCCGACGGCAACCCCGCGTACCGCCTCGCCCTGCAGACCCGCGAGCAGCACATCCGCCGCGAGAAGGCGACGTCCAACATCTGCACCGCGCAGGTGCTGCCCGCTGTGCTCGCCGCGATGTACGCGGTCTACCACGGCCCCGATGGCCTCAAGCGCATCGCGACCCGCGTCCACGAGCTCGCCTCGGGCCTGGCGGACGCCCTCCGCGCGGCAGGTGTCGAGGTCGTCCACGAGGGGTTCTTCGACACCGTCCTCGCCCGCATGCCCGGACAGGCCGAAGCGGTCGTCGCGGTCGCGCGCGAGCACGGGATCAACCTCGGCCCGGTCGACGCCGACCACGTCCGCGTCGCCGTCGACGAGGTCACCACGCCCGCGATCATCGCCAAGGTGCTCAACGCGTTCGGTGTCGAGAACGAGGCCGAAAGCGCCCAGGCGCTGCCCGCCGGTTTGCACCGTGAGAGCGAGTACCTCACGCACGAGGTCTTCCACTCGCACCGCTCCGAGACCGCGATGCTGCGGTACCTGCGCAGCCTGTCCGACCTCGACTACGCGCTGGACCGCGGCATGATCCCGCTCGGCTCCTGCACGATGAAGCTGAACGCCACCACCGAGATGGAGCCGATCAGCTGGCGCGAGTTCGCGGGGATCCACCCGTTCGCCCCGGCCGAGGACGCCGAGGGCTACCACGTCCTCGTCGAGCAGCTGGCCGGCTGGCTGGCCGAGGTCACCGGCTACGACAAGGTGTCGCTGCAGCCGAACGCGGGCAGCCAGGGTGAGCTCGCCGGTCTGCTCGCGATCCGCGCGTACCACCACGCCAACGGTCAGACCGAACGCGAGGTCTGCCTGATCCCGTCGTCCGCGCACGGCACGAACGCCGCCTCCGCGGTCATGGCGGGCATGCGCGTCGTCGTGGTCAAGTGCACCGACGAGGGCAACGTCGACCTCGAAGACCTGCGGGCCAAGGTCGAGGCCAACCGCGAGACGCTGTCCGCGATCATGGTCACGTACCCGTCCACGCACGGCGTGTACGAGCACGGCATCGACGAGCTGGCCAAGATCGTCCACGACGCGGGCGGCCAGGTCTACGTCGACGGCGCGAACCTCAACGCCCTGCTCGGTCTCGCCAAGCCGGGCGAGTTCGGCGGCGACGTCTCGCACCTGAACCTGCACAAGACCTTCTGCATCCCGCACGGTGGTGGCGGCCCCGGCGTCGGCCCGGTCGCGGTCCGCGCGCACCTCGCGCCGTACCTGCCGAACCACCCGATGCTGGCGAAGGCGGGCCCCGAGACCGGTGTCGGCCCGATCAGCGCGGCTCCCTTCGGTTCCGCGTCGATCCTGCCGATCTCGTGGGCGTACGTCCGCATGATGGGAGCGGGCGGGCTCACCGCCGCGACGCAGGTCGCGGTCCTCGCCGCGAACTACGTGGCCAAACGCCTCAACCAGCACTACCCGGTGCTGTACACCGGCCAGGACGGCCTGGTCGCGCACGAGTGCATCCTCGACCTGCGCGGGCTCACCAAGGAGACCGGCGTCAGCGTCGACGACGTCGCGAAGCGCCTGATCGACTACGGCTTCCACGCGCCGACCATGTCGTTCCCGGTCGCGGGCACGCTGATGGTCGAGCCGACCGAATCCGAGGACCTCGGCGAGATCGACCGCTTCTGCGACGCGATGATCGCCATCCGCGCGGAGATCGACGCCGTCGCGCAGGGCCGTTGGGCCGCGGACAACAGCCCGCTGCGCAACGCTCCCCACACCGCCGAAACCCTGGTCGGCGACTGGGACCTGCCGTATGACCGCGAACTGGCGGTGTACCCCGCCGGAGTTAATCGCAAGGCCAAGTACTGGCCTCCGGTGCGCCGCATCGACGGTGCGCGCGGGGACCGTAACCTCGTCTGCTCCTGCCCGCCGCTCAACGCCTACGAGAACTGAGGCACTTGATGTCGAAAGAGACGTCCCTGCACGGAGTCCACAAAGGACTGGGTGCGTTGTTCACCGACTTCGCGGGCTGGTCGATGCCGATCCGCTACAGCAGCGAACTGGCGGAGCACAAGGCGGTCCGCGAGACCGCGGGCCTGTTCGACCTCTCCCACATGGCCGAGATCGAGGTGACCGGTCCGCAGGCGGCCGACACCCTCGACTTCGCGCTGGTCGGCAACCTGTCCGGCGTCAAGCCGGGCCGGGCGCGCTACACGATGATCTGCGACGAGAACGGCGGCGTGCTGGACGATCTGGTCGTCTACCGCCTCGAGGACGAGAAGTTCCTGGTCGTGGCCAACGCGGGCAACGCCTCCGTGGTCGCGGAGGCACTGGCCGAGCGGGTCTCCGGCTTCGACGCCGTCGTCGAGAACAAGTCCGAGGACGTCGCGCTGATCGCCGTCCAGGGCCCGAAGGCCGTCGAGATCCTCGGCGCCGTCACCGACGCCGACCTCGGCGCGCTCAAGTACTACGCGAGCGTCCCGGCCGTCGTGAAGGGTCACGACGTCCTGCTCGCCCGCACCGGCTACACCGGCGAGGACGGCTTCGAGCTGTACGTCCCGGCCGGTGAGGCCCCCGCCGTCTGGCGCATCCTGACCGACGCGGGCGAGCCGCACGGCCTGCTCCCGGCCGGCCTCGCCTGCCGCGACACCCTGCGCCTCGAAGCCGGGATGCCGTTGTACGGCAACGAACTCAGCCTCCAGCTGAGCCCGTTCGAAGCCGGTCTCGGCCGCGTCGTCAAGTTCGAGAAGCCCGGCGACTTCGTCGGCAAGGCCGCGCTCGAGGAGCTGTCCAAGAAGGACGTTCCCCGGGTGCGCGTGGGGCTCAAGGGCTCCGGCCGCCGCGCCCCGCGCCACGGCTACACCGTCCTGGCGGGCGAGACCGAGATCGGCGAGGTCACCAGCGGTGCCCTGTCGCCGACCCTGGGTTACCCGATCGCCATGGCCTACGTGGACCGGGAGCACTCCGAGCCCGGCACCGAGCTTTCCGTCGACATCCGGGGCCGCATCGAGCCCGTCGAGGTCGTCGCCCTGCCCTTCTACTCCCGCGCCTGAAAGGCCCTTTCGCAACCATGAGCATCCCCCAGGACCTGAAGTACACGAAGGAACACGAGTGGCTGAACGTCGCCGACGGCGTCGCCACCGTGGGCATCACCGCCTTCGCCGCCGAGTCGCTCGGTGACATCGTGTTCGTCCAGCTTCCCTCGGTCGGCGACACCGTCACCGCGGGCGAGGTGTTCGGCGAGGTCGAGTCGACCAAGTCGGTCAGCGAGCTGTACGCGCCCGTGGACGGCGAGGTCGTCGAGGTGAACGAGGCCACAACGGACACCCCCGAGCTCATCAACTCGGACCCGTACGCCGAAGGATGGCTCCTGAAGGTGCGTCTGTCCGGCGACGTGCCCGCCCTGCTCGACGCCCAGGCGTACGCCGTCCTGACCCAGGAGAACTGAGATGTTCAACGCTGCCCTGTCCGAAGTGGACCCCGAGGTCGCCACGGCCGTCGCCGCCGAACTCGACCGGCAGCAGTCGACCCTGGAGATGATCGCCTCGGAGAACTTCGCCCCGGTGGGCGTGCTCGAGGCACAGGGTTCGGTGCTGACCAACAAGTACGCCGAGGGGTACCCCGGCCGCCGCTACTACGGCGGTTGCGAGCACGTCGACGTCATCGAACAGCTGGCGATCGACCGTGCGAAGGCCCTGTTCGGCGCCGAGCACGCCAACGTCCAGCCGCATTCGGGCGCGCAGGCCAACGCCGCCGCCATGGTCGCGGTGCTCAACCCCGGCGACACCATCCTCGGTCTCGACCTCGCCCACGGCGGGCACCTGACGCACGGGATGAAGATCAACTTTTCCGGCAAGCTCTACAACGTCGTCGCCTACCACGTCGACAAGGAGACCGGGATCGTCGACGTCGAGGAGATCGAGCGCCTCGCCAAGGAGCACAAGCCGAAGCTGATCATCGCCGGCTGGTCGGCGTACCCGCGTCAGCTCGACTTCGCCGAGTTCCGCCGCATCGCCGACGAGGTCGGCGCGAAGGTCATGGTCGACATGGCGCACTTCGCCGGTCTCGTCGCCGCGGGCCTGCACCCGAGCCCGGTGCCCTACGCGGACATCGTCACCACGACCACGCACAAGACCCTCGGCGGTCCGCGCGGCGGCATCATCCTGTGCCGCCAGGAACTCGCCAAGAAGATCAACTCGGCGGTGTTCCCCGGTCAGCAGGGCGGTCCGCTGGAGCACGTCATCGCCGCCAAGGCCGTCGCGCTCAAGATCGCCGCGAGCGAGGAGTTCCGCGAGCGTCAGCAGCGTGTGCTCGAAGGCGCGAAGATCCTGGCCGACCGCCTCTCGCGCACGGACTGCGCCGAAGCGGGCGTCCGCGTGCTGACCGGCGGCACCGACGTGCACCTGGTGCTCGTCGATCTGGTCAACTCCACTTTGGACGGTCAGCAGGCCGAGGACCGGCTGCACTCGGTCGGCATCACGGTCAACCGCAACGCCGTCCCGTTCGACCCGCGCCCGCCGATGATCACCTCGGGCCTGCGCATCGGCACCCCGGCGCTGGCGACCCGCGGCTTCGGCGCCGAGGACTTCGCCGAGGTCGGCGACATCATCGCCGAGGCGCTGCGCCCCGACTTCGACGAGGACCTGCGCCGGTCGCTGTCCGCCAGGGTGGAACTGCTGGCCAAGAAGCACCCGCTGTACGCGGACCTCAACCGATGAGCGCGGTCCCCGAGGGGCGCAAACTTCTCCGGCTCGAAGTCCGCAACGCGCAGACCCCGATCGAGAAGAAGCCGCCGTGGATCAAGACGCGCGCGCGGATGGGCCCCGAGTTCACCGAGCTCAAGGGCCTGGTCAAGCGTGAAGGCCTCCACACCGTGTGTGAGGAGGCCGGTTGTCCCAACATCTACGAATGCTGGGAAGACCGTGAGGCCACGTTCCTGATCGGTGGGGACCAGTGCACGCGCCGGTGTGACTTCTGCCAGATCGACACCGGCAAGCCGGCGGCGCTGGACACGACCGAGCCGCGCAAGGTGGCGGAGTCGGTGCAGGCCATGGGGTTGCGCTACTCGACGGTGACCGGTGTGGCGCGTGACGACCTCGAAGACGGCGGCGCGTGGCTGTACGCTGAAACCGTCCGGCAGATTCACGCGTTGAACCCGGGTACCGGTGTGGAGCTGTTGATCCCGGACTTCAACGCGGATCCGGATCAGCTGGCCGAGGTGTTCGGTTCGCGGCCCGAGGTGCTCGCGCACAACGTGGAGACGGTCCCGCGGATCTTCAAGCGGATCCGGCCGGGTTTCCGGTACGCGCGGTCGCTCGAAGTGATCACTCGGGCCCGTGAGGCCGGTCTGGTGACGAAGTCGAATTTGATCTTGGGCATGGGAGAGACTCCGGAGGAGGTGGCTCCGGCGATGAAGGACCTGGTCGACGCGGGCTGCGAGATCTTGACGATCACCCAGTACCTGCGGCCTTCGCCTCGGCATCATCCGGTGGACCGGTGGGTGAAGCCGGAGGAGTTCGTCGAGCACTCGAACGCCGCCGAGGCGATGGGCTTCGCCGGCGTGATGGCCGGGCCGCTCGTACGCTCGTCGTATCGGGCCGGTCGCCTTTTCGCCCAGACGAAGGCCCACCGCGGCGAAGAGCTGTCGGAGAACTTGGCCCATCTCGCCGCCGAAGGGCCCGCGGCCCAAGAAGCCAGCTCACTGCTGGCCAGATAGGAAGGAGGGCAGATCAATGGCGATCAGCGTCTTCGACCTGTTTTCGATCGGCATCGGCCCCTCCAGCTCCCATACGGTGGGCCCGATGCGGGCGGCACTGACCTTTGTGGACGGTCTGGCCGCGGACGGTGACCTGACGGCCACGACGCGTGTCCAGAGCGAGCTTTTCGGCTCGCTCGGCGCGACCGGGTTCGGGCACGGCAGCGACAAGGCCGTGCTGCTCGGGCTGTCCGGGGAGCGTCCGGAGGAGATCGACACCGACACGGTGGCAGGCAAGATCGCGGAGATCCGCGAATCCTGTCTGCTGAAGCTGCGCGGTGACCACGAGGTCGTGTTCACCGAGGACACCGACCTGACCATGCACCGGCGGAAGTCGTTGCCGGCGCATCCGAACGGGATGATCTTCCGCGCGTTCGACGCCGACGGGAAGGTGCTGCGCGAGCGGACCTACTACTCGGTCGGCGGCGGGTTCGTGCGCGATGAGTCCTACGAGACCGACACCGTCGTCGTCGAGGACTCGACGCGGCTGGAATTCCCGTTCCGCACCGGCGCGGATCTGCTGAAGCACTGCGAGGACACCGGGCTGCCGATCAGCGAGATCATGCTGCGCAACGAACTCTCCTGGCGCACGCGCGAGGAGATCCGCGAAGGTCTGCTGGAGATCTGGCAGGTCATGGCGGAATGCGTGCGCAACGGCTGCGAGCACGAGGGCGTCCTGCCCGGCGGGCTGAAGGTGCCGCGCCGCGCGAGGGCGTTGCACGAGAAGCTGCTCGCCGAGGACGGCGTCGGCGACCCGCTGTACGCGATGGACTGGGTGAGCCTGTACGCGCTCGCGGTCAACGAGGAGAACGCCGCGGGCGGCCGCGTCGTCACCGCGCCGACCAACGGCGCGGCGGGGATCATCCCGGCCGTTCTGCACTACTACCAGCGGTTCATCCGAGGCTCGTCGGACGACGGCATCGTGACGTTCATGCTCACTGCGGGCGCGATCGGCTCGATCCTCAAGCAGACGGGCTCGATCTCGGGCGCCGAGGTCGGCTGCCAGGGCGAGGTCGGTTCGGCCAGCGCGATGGCCGCCGCCGGGCTCACGGAGGTCCTCGGCGGCTCGCCCGCGCAGGTGGAGAACGCCGCCGAGATCGGCGTCGAACACCACCTGGGGCTGACCTGCGACCCGGTCGGCGGGCTGGTGCAGATCCCGTGCATCGAGCGCAACGCCGTCGGCGCTTCCAAGGCGATCCACGCCGCGCGGATGGCGATGCGCGGCGACGGTTCGCACATCGTGACGCTGGACAAGGCGATCAAGACGATGCGTGAGACCGGCGCCGACATGAGCGTGAAGTACAAGGAGACCTCGCGGGGCGGCCTCGCCGTGAACGTCATCGAATGCTGACGGCTCCGCAATTCGGCACCTGCTTGCGATGTATGCGTGCGCAAGTACCGCAACCAGGTGCCGAATTGCGGGCCGCCTAAACTCGAAGGGTGGAGTCGAGCACGGTCGCGAACGCGGGTGACGCGCTGTTCCGCCCGGTGCGCGCGGGCAACGCCTTCGAGGAGACCGTCGAACGGCTGCTCCAGGCGATCCGGCTCGGCGTGGTGGGCGCGGGGGAGCGGCTGCCGTCGGAGCGTGAGCTCGCCGAGCGGCTCGGGGTCAGCCGGGTGACGCTGCGCGAGGCCATCCGCGCGCTGTCCGACGCGGGCTACGTCGAGTCGCGGCGCGGCCGTTACGGCGGCACCTTCGTCAACGACGTCCTGCCCGACCCGCCCGCCGCCGACGGGCGGAAGGTCGACAACGCCACCTTGGAAGACGCCCTGGGCCTGCGGCACGTCCTGGAAACCGGCGCCGCCGAGATGGCGGCTTCGCGGTCCCTCAGCCCGGCCGACCGGCAGCATCTGACCAGCACACTCGCCGAGGCGGCGGCGGCCGACGTCGGCGATTACCGGCGCAAGGATTCGCGGCTGCACCTGGCGATCGCCGAGGTCACCGCGTCCGGCTCGCTGACCACGGCGATGGCAGGCGCGCGGATGCGGGTCAACCAGCTGCTCGACATGATCCCGCTGCTCGAACCGAATCTGGAGCACTCCAACGCCCAGCACGAGGCCATCGTCGACGCGATCCTCGCCGGTGATCCGGAGGGGGCCCGCCGCGCGATGACGGAGCACGTCGAAGGGACGGCTTCACTGCTTCGCGCGTTCCTCGCCTGATCCCGTCCACCCTCCGCAATTCGTCACCTACTTGCGGTGGTTCGCGATGCCAACTACCGCAAGTAGGTGACGAAATGCGGAGGCCCGGACGGTCGGGCGGCTGGCCGGGCATGCCCCCAATGTGGCATTGGAGACGCTCAGCGCCCCCAATGCCGCATTGGGGGCACAGCGCGAGCGGCGAACGGCACCTTCGCGATTCCCGCAGGTAGGTCTTGAGCGGCGATTCGGGTTTGACCCGATTCCACCCACGCCTCCCCGCAATTCGGCACCTACTTGCGGTGGTTCGCGATGCCAACTACCGCAAGTAGGTGACGAAATGCGGAGGCCCGGACACGGTCCGGTGATTTTCCCACAACCTTTTCACTCGTTCGGGCGTCTTAGCTGGCGTGGAGAACCCGGATGAGTCAGTCGCACCCGAGTCGGAGACCACGGCCACCCCCGAGCCGAAAGGGAAGAAGCGCAGGTGGCGCCGGATCGCCGCCTGGACGCTCGGCCTGCTCGTCGGCATCCCGGTGGTCACGTTCGGGATCGCGTACGTCCTGCTCGACGTCCGCAGCCCGGAGGAGGTGCTCGCCGGGCTTGACAAGACCGTCGTCCTGCAGAACGCGGACGGTTCCGAACTGCTCAAGGTGATCCCGCCCGGCGGCGACCGGCTGTTCGTGCCCTACGACGCCATCCCCGCGAAGCTGCGCGACGCGATCGTCGCGACCGAGGACCCGACCTTCTGGGACAACGAGGGCTTCGATCTCACCGGACTCGGCCGCGCGCTGGTGACCGGTGTCGGCGGCGGCTCGGGGATCACGCAGCAGTACATCAAGAAATCCACCGGCAACGAGGACGCCACCCTCACCCGCAAGTTCTCCGAACTGGTGCTCGCCACGAAGATCACCCAGCAGCAGACCAAGAAAGAGATCTTCGAGAGCTACATCAACATCATCTCGTTCGGCCGCGGCACCTACGGCCCGGCGTCGGCGATGAACGCCTACTTCGGCCGCAAACTCGACGACTCGATGACCTGGAGCGAGGCGGCCTTCCTCGCCGGCATGATCCAGTCGCCGTCGGTGCACGACCCGTACGCCTCCACCCACGAGCACGCCATGAAGCGCTGGACCTACGTGGTGAACAAGCTCGTCGCGCGGGGTTACGTCAGTCAGGCCGAAGCGGTCGGCATGACCTATCCGGAGGACGCGATCCAGGCGCCGTCGGAGACCCGCGCCGGTCGCGTCACCTACGAGAAGTACCACGTCAAGCAGCAGGTCCTGGCCGAGCTGGAGCAGGTCGGCTACCCGCTGGACCGGCTTCGTGGCGGCGCGATGAGGGTCGAGACGACCATCGATCCGCGTGCCCAGGCAGAAGCCGAGAAAGCGGTCAAGGAGCGGTTGCAGGGGCAGCCGGAGCACTTCCGCGCGTCGCTCGTCGCCGTCGAACCGGGGACCGGCGCCATCCGCGCCTACAACGGCGGCGGCTGGAGCGTGCACGACTACGCCGGCACCCCGTACGGCACGGGCGCGGCCTTCCAGCCGTTCACCCTCGCCGCCGGACTCGAACAAGGCGTCGACGTGGACGAACCGCTGAAGGCGCCCGCGCAGGTCGACTTCCTCGGCGAGACCTTCAAGTTCCAGGACCAGTGCGGCGAGACCGGCAAATGCACGCTTCGTGAGGCGATGGGCCGCGACGCGCAGGGCCCCTTCGTCGACCTGGCGAAGAAACTCGGCGCGGAAACGGTCCGGAACGGCGCCCGCGCGGCCGGGATTCCCGAGGCCATCGACGGCGCCGTCACCCTGCGCGAAAAGGACGGGTTCCTGATCGGCCCCGGGATCGCGGTCGGCCGGTATCCCTTGCGGCCCAGCGACATGGCCGGTGCCTACGCGACGTTCGCCGCGGACGGCATGCGCGCCACCCCGCATCTGGTGTCGAAGATCCGGGACGAGAAGGGTGAGATCGTCTGGGAACGGCCCTCGGACAGGACCCCCGCGTTCAAGGGCGACGAGGCGCTGAGCCGCCGGGTCGCGGGCACGATCAGCCAGGTGCTGACCACCGGGCTGAAAGACCGTCCGGCGGCGCTGAAGACCGGCGACTTCCGGTACAACGAGACGGACGACAACGCGGGCGGCTGGGCGGTCGGGTACACGCCCCAGCTCGCGACCGCGGTCTGGGTCGGCTCCGACGAGCCACGCCGGATGCGGGACGCCGCCGGGGAGAAGCTGACCGGCAGGACGATCCCGGCCGAGATGTGGCAGCGCTTCATGACCGGCTTCCACCAGGGACTGCCGGTGCGATGGCCGGTCCCCGCGACCACGGCGGCACCCCGCCCGCGCTGACGCCAGGGCGGTCTCGCGTGACTGAACGGACGACACGTGTGACTGGACGGACGACACACGTGATCAGGCGGACGGCACCGTGTCGTCCGCCTGATCACGCGTGACGGCCGCCCGCTAGGACGTCACCAGGACGATCGTCAGGCCGTCGTACCCCTTCTTGCCGACGGTCTGCAACGCGGTCGCGTCGACCCGCGGTTCGGCGGCGATCAGTTCGTGCATCCGCCGGAGTCCTTCGATCTCGTCGGAGGTGTTCGCCGGGTCGGCCACCGCCCCGGCGCGGACGACGTTGTCGATCACGATCACGCCGCCCGGCCTGGTCAGCTTCAGTGCCGCCTCGAAGTAGGCCGGATTGTTGACCCGGTCCGCGTCGATGAACGTCAGGTCGAGCGGTCCCTCGACTCCGGGCAACAGGTCCAGCGCTTCCCCGATCCGGATGTCCACGCGCTCGCCGACACCGGCGGCGTCGATGCTCTTCCGCGCGACCTCGGCGAATTTCGGGTAGTACTCGAGCGTCACGAGACGCCCTTCCGGTGGCAGGGCGCGGGCGAGCCAGATGGTGCTGTAGCCGCCGAGCGTGCCGATCTCCAGTATCGAGCGGGCGCCGATCATCTTCGCCAGCAGATGGAGCAGTTTGCCCTGGTTGGGGGCGACGGCGATGGGCGGCATCCCGGCCTCGTCCGAGGCGAGAAGAGCCTCGTCGAGGGTGCGGTCGGCCGGAATGAGCGCGTCGAAGATGTATTCGTCGACCTTGGACCAGATTTCCTGAGTCATGGAACCTCCCCGGGCAAACCTAATGCCGTCCGCCGATCACGAAAGCGTCCATCGGGGCGGCCGTCCGGACGAATCTCAGGCGGCGCGGCGCCCGGCTTTCGGGATCACCAGCGGAGTCCCGGTCTCGGGGCACGGCATGACGCGGCAGGGCAGCTCGAAGATCTTTTCGACGTTGGCGGCGGTGACGACCTCCTCGGGCGCGCCCGTCGCCAGTACCTCTCCGTCCCGCATCGCGATCATGTGCGTCGCGTACCGGGCGGCGTGGTTGAGGTCGTGCAGCACCGCGACCAGCGTCCGGCCCTGCTCCTGGTGCAGTTGCGCGCACAGGTCGAGGATGTCCATCTGGTGTGCGATGTCCAGATAGGTCGTCGGCTCGTCGAGCAGGAGGAGATCGGTCTCCTGGGCGAGCGCCATCGCCATCCACACACGCTGCCGCTGGCCGCCCGACAGTTCGTCGACCAGCCGCTCGGCGAGGTCGTCGACCCCGGTGGCGCGCATGGATTCCGCGACCACGGTGGCGTCCTCGCGGGACCACTGGCGCAGCAGCCGCTGATGCGGGTACCGGCCGCGCGCGACGAGGTCCGCGACGGTGATGCCGTCGGGCGCGATCGAGCTCTGCGGCAGCAGGCCGAGCCGCCGGGCGACCTCCTTGGCCGGGAACGAGCTGATCACCTGGCCGTCGAGGAACACCGAACCCTGGCGGGGTTTGAGCATCCGCGCGAGCGCGCGCAGCAGGGTCGTCTTGCCGCAGGCGTTCGGGCCGACGATGACGGTGAACGACCGGTCGGGGATGACCACCCCGAGGTCCTGGGCCACGGTCCGGCCGTCGTAGGCGAGCGTCAGCGCGTCCGCGTGCAGGCGGGACGTCGTGCTCTGCTCGGTGAGGGTTTCCACGGTCTCCACGCAGGTTAGGCTAACCTAGGACTCCGCCGTTGTGGTGTTCCGTAGGTCGCAGTCGGCTCACAACGGTCTTCGATGGCATCATCCCCAGTGCAATCCCCTGAATGCACTCGGTGCGATCGAAGGACGGCATGGAGGACTACCGGATAGTCGCGGACGAGATCTCCGCCGACGTCGAGGCGGGCAGGCTCCGCCCGGGTGACCGGCTGCCCCCGCAGCGGCGGTTCGCCCGCGAACGCGGGATCGCCAACTCGACCGCCGCCAGGGTCTACGGCGAACTCGTCCGGAGAGGTGTCGTGGTCGGCGAGGTCGGCCGCGGGACGTTCGTCCGCGCAGGGAGGCCGCCGCTGGAGACCGCGCTCGCCGAACCGGGTGGCGCGACCGTCGACCTCGAACTCAACTTCGCCGTCCTGCCCGAGCAAACGGCGCTGGTCGGGAAGGCGCTGGAGTCGTTGCTGCGGGAAGACGTCCTGACCGCGGCGCTGCGGCCGGGGAGCGTGTTCGGCTCGAAGCAGGCGCGGGATGCCGCCGCCGGCCTGTTCGCGAAGGACGGCTGGGCTCCGGAGATCCTCTTCGCCGGCAGCGGGCGTCAGGCCATCGCGGCCGCCATCGCCGCCTTCGTGCCGATGGGGGAACGGCTCGCCGTCGAAGCCATCACGTACCCGGTGGTCAAGGCGCTCGCCGGACGGCTCGGCGTCCAGTTGGTGCCCATCGAGACCGACGACATGGGGCTCATTCCCGAGGCGCTCGAAGCCGCGTCCGTCCGCGCGCTGTACGTCCAGCCGACACTGCACAATCCGCTGGGGTCCACAATGGACGAAGCGCGGCGGGTCGAGCTGGCGGAAACCGTGCGGCGGATGGACATCCCGGTGATCGAGGACGGGATCTACACCTTCCTCCGGCCCGAGATCCGCCCCTTCGCGGCGTACGCGCCGGAACGCACCGTGTTCACCGACAGCATGTCGAAACGGCTCGCCCCGGGGCTGACCACCGGATTCCTCGCCGTCCCGGCGGAATGGACGGAACGGCTGGCCGCGGCCGTGCGCTCGGGCGGCTGGGTCGCGCCGACGCTCGCCGTCGAAGCCGCCACCCGGTGGATCACCGGCGGCACCCTGGAGACCGTCGAACGGGCGAAACGGCTCGACGCCGCCGAACGTCAGCGGGTGACGGCGGCGCGGCTGGCCGGCTTCACGGTGCGCGCCGATCCCCAGGCGTACCACTGCTGGTGGGAACTACCCGAACACTGGCGCGCCGAGACCTTCGTCGCCGCGGCCGCGCGGCGCGGGATCGCGGTCACCCCGGCGGCCGCGTTCGCCGTCGTCCCCGGCCACGCCCCGAACGCGGTGCGCCTCGCCGTCTCGTCGCCACCCCTCGAAACTCTCGCGGCCGCGTTGGACGTCCTCGCCGGTCTCGCTTCCGGCCGCCCTGAGGACGCCGGCGTCGAGTAACCCACCGCAATTCGTCACCTACTCGCGCTACGTGGCGCGTGCGACCATCGCAAGTAGGTGACGAATTGCGTCAGGGGCGGGGTGCCCACTTGCCGACGAAGCTGCCGCACGTGACGGTCTGGCCGGTGAGCCGCGACCGCAGCGCGTTCTCCAGCCCGAGGTAGTCGAAGATCGGCGCGTCGCCCGTGACCTCGGCGGGCACCGGGCCGCCCTTGGCCAGGACCGGCATGCTCACGGTCTGGAACAGCACCAGGTAGTCGCCTTCGCGGTTGAGTTCGTCGGCCCTCGCGAGCATGCGTTGCGGTGCGTCGGCGACGATCTCCAGCGGCAGCGGCCATTCCAGCGGGAACGGGTTGCGCAGGCCGAAGGCGGGATAGACGAACGGGTTGTCGGGCAGGACCGCCGTGCGCCCCGCGGGATGGCGCGTGACGCAGTCCTGGATCTGGGCGATGTAGGTGAAAGTGCCAGGGTTCGTCCGGATGCCGCGCATCGACGGCGTCACCGTGCCGAGGTCACCGGTCAGTTTCTCGCGCGCCATGTCGAGATACGCGGCTTCGTCGTGGTGCACGACCACGGCCCAGCCCGACGCCAGCACCGCGACCAGGCCCATCGCGGTGGCGCCTGCCAAGGCGATCCGGCGAGGCGGATCCGGCAGCGGGGGCAGCGCGTCCGACAGTTCCAGGATCGCCGTCAGCGCCAGCGTTCCGGTGAACAACGTCGGGGTGTCGTTCCCCCAGGACAGGCTGGTCATGAAGCCGGTCGCGAAGACGAGCGCGCCCATTCGCGGGAACCGCCGTTTCGCCGCCCAGTTCACCAGCAGCGCGACACCGAGGATCCACCAGAGGACGTCCGCCCAGCGCGACGCACCGGTGAAGTGTCCATCCACGACGGTGCCGACCACCACCGCCACCCCCGCCAGGAGCAGTAGCCGCGCGAGGATCGCCCCGGCGAATCCGGCGCGTTCGCGGAAGACCGCGAGCAGGGCCAGAAGCACCCCGGCGATCGCGAAGAAGGTCAGGCCCCGCACCGGCGGCAGCAGCAGGGTCTCGGGATTTTCCAGCCACAGACCGAGAAGTCGCTCGCCGTACGCGGGAAGGCCGCCGGTGAGCTGCTCGGCCATCGCGCCGAGCCCGCCGTCGACCGTGACGATTCCGAGGTAGAACACCAGGAAAGCACCCAGCGCCAGCAGATCCCAGGCCAGGCGCCCCCACCAGCGGCCGGTGCGGAACGCGCCTTCCCGCAGCGACGGGTGCAGCAGCAACCAGCACAACGCGATCAGCGGCACCGGCGCGAAACTCTGTTTGACGAACACCGCGGTGCCCAGCAGCACCAGGCCGAGCCGCCGTGGCCACGCCTTCCCGTTGCGCAGCCCCGAATCCAGCGCCCAGGCACCGCAGGCGGTGAGGAAGATCCCGTCGATCGTGTGCCAGGCCATCAGCGGGAAGGCGTTGAGGTTCAGCAGCGACGCGGCCGCCGTCAGCCCGGTGAGCCCCGGCCCCCAGTCGCGGACGCGGCGGCGGGTGACCAGTACGGCGAACGCGATGGTCGCCAGGATGATCTCCAGCATGCTGAGCACGCTGGAGACGAAGAACAGCGGCCCGGGCAGCACGAAGTCGACGATGTGCAGGTACGCCGAACCCAGTGGCCGTGCGGAGATGATGTCGGAGTGCGGGACCTCTCCGTGCCGCACGCGCCAGGCCTGGGCGAGGATGAAACCCTGGTCCGACGGGTGGAAACCGAAGCGCCCCACCCGGAGTTCGGTGGCGACGGCGAGCGCGAGCACCCACGCCGCGTGCAGGGAAAGCCGCAGCACTGTCCTGGACGGACGTACCACCCCGGTGTCCGGTCCGGTCGTCAGCGGGGGACTGGCGACGTCCACACTGCCCCTTCCCTCCTCGTCCTGCCTCGGCCCGAGTCCGCCGACCCCCCGGCGTATCGGAAACCGATGGTAGCGGCCGGGGGCGTCCCCCGATCGAGCCCGGCGGCGAGGACGTCAGGGACGGCGGCGCCAGACCAGCCTGGTGACCGCGCCCGCCACCGAGGCGAGCGGAGCCTTCCGGGGCAGGCCACGGGATTCCGGCGCGGATTCGGGCATCGCGCGGTAGACGAGATGTGCGAAGAAACGCGCCGTCCTGGGTGCGACGAGCGTCACCAGTTCGGCGGCCGTGCCCTCGGGCAGGTTCAGGATCTCGGGCCGTTTCTCCAGTGCCTTCACCACGAGCGCGGCGGCGCGTTCGGGAGAGCTCGACGGCATACCGCGATAGGACCCGGTCGGCGCGATCATGTCGGTGCGCACCAGCGGCATCCGGACGGAGGTGAAGGTGACGCCGTCGGAAAGCGTTTCCCGCCCGGCGGTCAGCCCGAACTCCTCCAGCGCGGCCTTCGAGGCCAGGTAAGCGGAAAACCGCGGGGTGTCGGTCTGGAGTCCTTGGGTGGTCACGTTGACGACGTGGCCGAACCCGCGCGCGGTCATCGACGGCAGCAGGCCGAGCGTCAGCCGCACGGGGCCGAAGTAGTTGATCGCCATGGTGCGTTCGAAGTCGTGGAACCGTTCGGTGGACAGCGAAAGCGAGCGCCGGATCGAGCGGCCCGCGTTGTTGACCAGCATGTCGACGGCGCCGTGCGCGGCGAGCACGTCCTTGACCAGTGCGTCGACCGCGCCGCCGTCGGTGAGGTCGCACGGATACGCCGACGCCTTCCCGCCCGCCGCGACGATCTGCTCGCGGACCTCTTCGAGTTCGTCGGCGCGCCTGGCCACGAGGATCACTTCGCCGCCCTTCGCGGCGACGGCCAGCGCGGACGCGCGCCCGATGCCCGACGAGGCACCGGTGATCAGCACCTTGCGGCCGTCGAGCGGTTCCGGGCCCGGACGGCGGCGGCCGCGATCGGGGTCCAGATGCTCGAGCCAGTATCGATAGAGCGGCCCGGCGTACTCCTTCAACGGGGGCAAGGTGATCCCGCTGCCTTCGAGCGCGGCCGTGGTCGCGGTCGTGTCGAAGTCGACCTCCATGCTCAGATGGGGCAGGACTTCGAGCGGGATGCCGAGTTCGGTCAGTACGGCCGCGCGGGCCGACCGGCCGCCGGGAACGCGGTCGAAACCGGCCGCCGCGGATTTCGCCAGCCGGCTTCCCGCGCGCTTCAACGCTCCGGACGGACGAGGGGGAAGGACGGCGGAGATCTTCGGCGCGCCCGCGGCCCGCGCGAAGGCGTTGTAGACCTCGTGCAGTGGTTGTGGCCGAGGCGACGCGAGGTGGTACGTGCTGCCACCGGGGGCGTCGACGTGCATGAGGTGTTCCATCGCTTCGACGACGTAGTCGACCGGCACGATGTTCGTGGCACCGAGATCCGGGGCGGCCAGCGGGAGACGGCGGGGCAGCGTGGCGAGCCGCGAGATCGCGGGGAGGAAGTAGTACGGGCCGTCGATCTTGTCCATCTCGCCGGTGCGCGAATCACCGGCCACGGCGGACGGCCGGTACACGCGGAACGGCGTTTTCCCGTGCCGTCGCACGAGTTTCTCGGCCTCGAACTTCGTCGCGTGGTACGGCGACGCGAAGCTCTGGCCGAGGTCGAAGTCGGCCTCGGTGAAACGCCCGGCGTATTTTCCGGCGACCGCGATCGACGAGACGTGGTGGAAGAGCCCGGCCTTCGCGGCGGCGGCGAACTCCAGGACGTTGCGGGTGCCGTCGACGTTGGCCGCGCGGTTCGCCGCTTCGCCCGCGGTGAGGTCGTAGATCGCGCCGAGGTGCACGACGTGGTCGAGTGGCCCCACGCGGGCGGGATCGATGCCCAGCGAGGGTTCGGTCAGATCGCCGGTGACGGGAACGAGCTTCTCGTGGCTCGGGAGCTTCCCGCGTGAGGTCTCCCTCACGAGAACATGGACGGCTACGGTCTCAGGTCGCCGTAGTAGGCGCGCGACCAGGCGTTTGCCCAGGAAACCCGTCGCGCCCGTCACGAAGTAGGTGGTCATGGCCGGCTCCTTCCGAAGGGGCCGACTCTACCTACTCAGAAGTAGGAACGGTAGTTGTCATTCATGGTGATCCGGATGTTCGGCCACCGCGACCACGGCGTCGCGGAGCGCGGCGCGCAGGCGCCCCACGTCCAGCGGCCCGAGCACGGCGGCCTCGCCGGGCGGCGCCACGAGCACGATCTTGTCGCTGCTCACGAACACCGTCACGTCCCTGCGCCTGCCCGCGAGATCCCGGCAGCCGACCGACCATTCGTCCCGCGGTGCCAACGTCCTCATCCTCCCGTATCCCATGGTCTCCCTTTCTCGTCCGAGGCTGGGACGGGGCGGTTTCGGGGCCGTGACGCGGATTACCCGACATTCCTACTGATGGGTTAACCGATCCTGCGGATCGTGATCGACTTCCGGTTTCGCTAGACCGGACGAGGACGAACGGGAGTAGCGTCCTCGGGAAGGGACTGCTTGGGAGGTCATGGATGTCCGAACCCAGGAAAATCGTCATCGTCGGGGCCGGTCTCGCGGGCGCGACGGCCGCCGGGACACTGCGAGAACGCGGCTACCCGGGCGAGATCCTGCTGCTCGGTACCGACACGCATCGCCCGTACGAACTGCCGCCCTTGTCCAAAGGGCTCCTGATGGGCAACACCGACGAACCCGACTGGGTGCACGACGCGGGTTTCTACGAAGAGAAGGACATCGCGTTCAAGAGCGGCGCGACCGCGACCAAGATCGAACTCGGCGCGCGGCATGTGCTCGACGACGCGGGCGGCGAACACCGCTTCGACCGCCTCGTGCTCGCGACCGGTTCCCGGCCGCGATCGCTGCCGGTGCCCGGCGGGGACCTGCCGGGACTGCGGACCCTGCGCACCCTCGACGACGCGCTGGCGCTGCGTTCGGCGTTCAAGGACGCCGGACGGGTGGTGATCGTCGGCGCGGGCTGGATCGGGACCGAGGCCGCGGCGGCCGCCAGGGAACACGGCGCCGAGGTGACCGTGGTCGACCAGGTCGGCTCACCGCTGCTCGCGGTGCTGGGCGACCAGGTGTCCGGGGTCTTCAAGGAGCTGCACACGGAGCACGGCGTGAACTGGCGGCTGGGTGAAGGTGTCGCCGGGTTCACCGGCGGCCCGGACGGGGTGACCGGCGTACGTTTGCGGAGCGGTGACGAGCTTCCCGCGGACGTCGTGCTGGTGGCCGTCGGCGCCGCGCCGCGGGTCGACCTCGCGCACGCCGCCGGGCTGGAACTGTCCGACGACGGCGGTGTCTGCGCCGACGCCGGCCTCCGGACGGCGGCGCCCGACGTCTACGCGATCGGCGACATCGCCGCGCATTTCCACCCGCGCTACGGAAAACGCGTCCGCGTCGAACACTGGTCGAACGCGAAATGGCAGGGCGAGCACGTCGCCGGGAACCTGCTGGGAGAGAACGAGCCGTACCTGCGGAGTCCCTATTTCTTTTCGGATCAGTACGACCTTGGCTGCGAATACCGGGGCCTCGCCGACCCCGAAAGTGACGAACTCGTGGTGCGGGGCGACCTCGCGGGGCGGGACTTCACGGCGTTCTGGCTGCGGGACGGGCAGGTGACCGCCGCGATGAACGTCAACCAATGGGACGACGGGGACGCGTTGAAGGCTCTCGTGGAGGGACGCGCGGCGGTGACGGCGGAACAGTTGAGGACGGCTGACCTCAAGTCGCTGGTTTGACCTGTGCAATGAAGGGGCCTTTCATTGCAAATTTTGCTATGAAAGGCCCCTTCATTGCGCTCTGCGGGAGCTTAGGCCTCCTGGGCGGCGACAGCGACCAAGGCCCGCGAAGCACGCGAAGGCCGCGTCATGGTCCCGAAGGCCAGCAGCGCGAGAACGCCGAAGGCCGCCATCGTGATCCCCATCGGTACGGCGGTGCCCGCGCCGCCCAGCCCGACCAGCGGTGTCGCCAGTCCGCCGACGACGAACTGCAGCACGCCCAGCAGCGCCGACGCCGAACCGGCGGACCGCGCCTGCTCGGCCAGCGCGAGCGAGCTCGCGTTCGGCGCCACCATGCCGATGCTCGACACCAGGATGAACAGCGGGATCAGCAGCCCGATCAGGCCGAGGTCCAGCATCGCCGCGGCCAGTACACCGAAGCCGGCGACCGCCGCGATGACGAGGCCGACGGTCAGCAGGGTCCGTTCCGGGAAGCGGCCGACGATACGCCCGTTCAGCTGGCCGACGGCCACGATGCCGATGCCGTTGAGCCCGAACACCAGGCTGTACGCCTGCGGGCTCAGGCCGTAGACGCCTTGCAGGGCGAAGGACGAACCGGAGATGTAGGCGAACAGGCTGCCGAACATCAAGCCGGAGGCCAGCGCGTAACCGAGGAAGCTACGGTCGCGGAGCAGGCTCGCGTACTTCCGCATCACCGAGCCGAATCGCGCGGGCGTGCGGCGTTCCTCCGGCAGGGGTTCCGGCAGCAGGAAGAAGACGACGGCGAGCAGGATCGCGCCGAACACGGTCAGGCAGACGAACACGCCGCGCCACGAGGTCCAGTTCAAAATCTGGCCGCCGATGATCGGCGCCAGGATCGGGGCGAGCCCGTTGACCAGCATGAGCAGCGAGAAGAACTTCGTCATCGCGGTGCCGGAGTAGAGGTCGCGTACGGTCGCCCTGGCGATCACGATGCCCGCGGCCGCGCCGAAGGCCTGGACACCGCGGGCGGCGATGAGCAGTTCGGCGGTCGGGGCGACGGCGCACAGGATCGAGCCGACCAGGTAGAGGGCGAGCCCGGCCACGAGCGGTTTGCGGCGGCCGATGGCGTCGGACAGCGGTCCGAGGACCAGCTGGCCGAGGGCGAGCCCGATGATGAACGCGCTCAGTGTCAGCTGGACGGTCGCGTCCGCCGCGCGCAGTTCCCCCGCCATCTGCGGCAGCGCGGGCAGGTACATGTCGATGGACAGGGGCCCGAAGGCGGACAGGCCGCCGAGGATCAGGACGAACCGGGCGCGGCCGGTCATGTTCGGTCGCACGACGGACTCTTCCACTCGCTCGGGCGCGATGGTCATGCTCTTCCTCTCCCCAGGGATGGTTCCGCGGACAACAACTTGCTTAGAGTAGGTAACTATTCCCGGTGTGAGTCTTGCCACTCGGACTTCGCAAGACTGATCCGATCAATTTTCGAGGAAAATCGAGGCGACCTCTAGATCTGGTCGAAGGTAGTCGGGTATACATCGGATGTCTGTTCGTTGCTGTTGGAGCCGTTGATTGTTGGCGGTTCGGCCGGAAGGGAAAATCCGTGCAGCTGTTGCGTCTCGGGGAGCCGGGAAGTGAGCGTCCGTTCGTACGTGCTGGAGACGGCACGCTGCGCGACCTCTCGGCGCTGACCGCCGACATCGATGGCGGCTTCTTCGCGAGTGACGGTGTCGCCAGGGTCGCGGCCGCGCTGGCCGCCGGTGAGCTGCCCGAAGCCGGTCCCGAAGCCGCGCGGGCCAGGGTGGGCGCGCCGATCGCGCGGCCGGGCAAGGTCGTCTGCATCGGCCTCAACTACCGGCAGCACGCCGAGGAGTCCGGCGCCGCCGTACCGGCCGAACCGGTCGTCTTCATGAAGGCTTCCGACGTCGTCGTCGGCCCGGAGGACGACGTGCTCGTGCCGCGCGGTTCGACCAAGACCGACTGGGAGGTCGAGCTCGGCGTCGTCATCGGCAAGACCGCGCGCTACCTCGAAAGCGTCGAAGAAGCCCTTGAGTACGTCGCCGGCTACACCGTCTCGAACGACGTTTCCGAGCGCGAGTTCCAGCTCGAACGCGGCGGCCAGTGGGACAAGGGCAAGTCGTGCGAGAACTTCAACCCGCTCGGCCCGTGGCTGGTCACCGCCGACGAGGTGGCCGACCCGCAGGTCCTCGGCCTCCGGTTGTGGGTCAACGGCGAGAAGAAGCAGGACTCGTCGACGAAGGACATGATCTTCGCGGTCGCCGAGATCGTGCACTACCTGAGCCAGTTCATGGTGCTGCGCCCCGGCGACCTCATCAACACCGGCACTCCCCAGGGCGTCGCCCTCGGCCAGCCGGACCCCAAGCCGTATCTGCGCGAAGGGGACGTCATCGAGCTCGAGATCGACGGCCTCGGCCGCCAGCGCCAGACCGTCAGGCAGGCGTGATGGCGAAGATCGTGGGCATGGAGGTGCTCGACGTCCGCTTCCCGACCTCCCGGGAGCTGGACGGTTCGGACGCCATGAACCCGGACCCGGACTACTCGGCCGCGTACGTCGTGCTGCACACCGACGGCGGCCCGGACGGCTACGGGCTCGCCTTCACCATCGGCCGCGGCAACGACGTCCAGGCCGCGGCGATCCGCGCGCTGGAACCGCACGTCGTCGGCAGGGACGTGCCCACCGGTGCCGCCGCGCTCGGTGACCTGTCGAGGGCACTGGTCGGCGACTCGCAACTGCGGTGGCTCGGCCCGGAAAAGGGTGTCGCGCACATGGCGATCGGCGCGGTGGTCAACGCCGCCTGGGACCTCGCCGCGCGCATCGCCGGACTCCCGGTCTGGCGGTTCGCCGCCGAGATGTCGCCGGAGGAACTCGTCTCCCTCGTCGACTTCCGCTACCTGTCCGACGCGCTGACCGAGCAGGAAGCACTCGACATCCTTCGCGCCGCCGAACCCGGCCGTGCGGAGCGGATCGCCCGGATCGAGCGTGCCGGGTACCGCGCGTACAGCACTTCCCCCGGCTGGCTCGGCTACTCGGACGCGAAACTCGTCCGGCTCGCCGAACAGGCGGTCGCGGACGGCTTCGAGATGATCAAACTGAAGGTCGGCGGCAATCTCGAGGACGACGTCCGCCGGCTGAAACTCGCCCGCGAGACCGTCGGCCCGGATATCCGGGTCGCCGTCGACGCGAACCAGCGCTGGGACGTTTCGACCGCGATCACCTGGATGACCGCGCTGGCGCCGTACGACCCGTACTGGATCGAGGAGCCCACTTCGCCGGACGACGTGCTCGGGCACGCCGCGATCGCCAAGGCGCTCGCCCCGATCCGGGTGGCCACCGGTGAGCACGTCCAGAACCGCGTGATGTTCAAGCAGCTGCTGCAGGCGGGCGCGATCTCGGTGCTGCAGCTGGACGCCGCCAGGGTCGGCGGGTTCACCGAGAACCTGGCGATCCTGTTGCTGGCGGCCAAATTCGGGGTTCCGGTGTGCCCGCACGCCGGCGGCGTCGGGCTGTGTGAACTCGTCCGGCACCTGTCGATGTTCGACTACGTCGCCGTGTCCGCTTCCGACGTGGACCGGTCCATCGAATGGGTCGACCACCTCCACGAGCATTTCACCGATCCGGCCGCCGTGATCGACGGCCGTTACGTCGCACCGTCCGCACCGGGCTTCTCGGCACGGATGCACGACGCGACGCTGCGCCGGTTCACCTTCCCCGACGGTCCTGAATGGACGGAGACAAGCAAGTGAGTGAGTTCGAAGGCCTCGTCGCGGCCGTCACCGGAGGCGCGTCGGGAATCGGCAGGGCCACCGCGGATCTGCTCGCCTCACGCGGGGCGAAGGTCGCGGTGCTCGACCTGAATCCCGGCGACCTTCCCGAAGGCCTGACCGGATTCCGCTGCGACGTCGGTTCCGGCGACGAGGTCCGGTCCGCGATCGACGCGGTCGCGGAGCGTTTCGGCAGGCTCGACGTCCTGGTCAACAACGCGGGGATCGGCGCCCAAGGTGACGTCACCGCCAACAGCGACGACGAATGGCACCGCGTGCTCGACATCAACGTCGTCGGCATGGTGCGGCTGGCGCGGGCGGCGTTGCCGCATCTGAAGAACTCGCCGTCGGCCGCGATCGTCAACACCTGTTCGATCGCCGCGTGGGCGGGCCTGCCGAACCGTGCGCTGTACTCGGCCAGCAAGGGCGCGGTGCTCTCGCTGACCCTGGCGATGGCGACCGACCACCTCGCCGACCGGATCCGGGTCAACTGCGTCTGCCCCGGCACCGCCGACACCCCGTGGGTCGGCAGGCTGCTCGACGCCGCGGGCGACCCGGAGGCCGAACGGGCCGCGCTGGCCGCCCGCCAGCCGATGGGCAGGCTGGTGACCGCGGACGAGGTCGCGAACGCCGTCGTGTACCTCGCCAGTCCGCTGTCGGCTTCGACCACCGGCACGGCGCTCGCCGTCGACGGAGGGATGTACGGGCTGCGTCCGCGCGGTCCGGTCCAGCAGTAGGTTTTCGCTGCCATCAAGGAGGATGCGGTGCGTACGAGGGTGATCAAGGTGGCCGCCGCGGCCACGGCGCTCGGGCTGACCCTGACGGCCTGTGGGTCCACGAAGGACAACGCACCCCAACCGGGTGCGGGCGGGGGCGGCAAGGTCGGCGCGACGATCCCGTTGCTGACCTCGCCGTTCTGGCAGGCCTACAACAACTACGTACCGCAGAAGGCCAAGGAGCAGGGCGTCGACGCGCTGCCGACGGTCAACGCGGACAGCGATCCGGCGAAGCAGATCACCGACATCAACACCCTGCTCAACCAGGGCATCAAGGGTCTGGTCGTGACGCCGCTCGACTCCGCCGCCGTCGTCGCGGGGCTCAAGGCGGCGGAGAACAAGGGGGTTCCGGTGGTGGCGGTCGACGTCGCGCCGGAGAGCGGCAAGATCGCGATGGTGGTGCGCGCGGACAACAAGGCGTACGGCACCAAGGCCTGCGAGGCGATCGGCGCGAAGATCACGTCGGGCAAGGTCGTGCAGGTCATGGGCGACCTGGCCTCGGTCAACGGCCGCGACCGCTCCGAGGCGTTCCGGCAGTGCGTGAAGACCAAGTACCCACAGGTCCAGGTGCTGGAGGTCGCCGCGGAGTGGAAGGCGGACAAGGCTTCGTCCGGTTTGGACAGTCTGCTGACCGCGAACCCGGACATCAAGGCCGTGTACATGCAGGCGGGCGGCGTCTACCTGGCGCCGACGCAGCAAGCGCTCAAGCGCAAGAACCTCTACTTCCCGGTCGGCGACCCGAAGCATGTCGTGCTGGTCAGCAACGACGGCATCCCGCAGGAGCTCGCCGCGATCCGCGCCGGCGAACTCGACGCGACCGTCTCCCAGCCCGCCGACGACTACGCCAAGTACGGCATGTACTGGATCAAGAAGGCGATGGCGGGGGAGACCTTCAAGGCCGGGCCGACCGATCACGGCAGCACCGTCGTCGAGGTCCGGCCGGGAATACTGGAAGACCAGCTCCCCGCGCCCGTCGTCACCAAGGACAACGTGGACGACAAGGCCCTCTGGGGGAACAACCTGTGAGCGCGCTGCCCGCCGGATCCGCCGCCGTGCCGGTGGTCAGCGCACAGGGCGTCGGCAAACGCTACGGCCCGACCGTGGCGCTGTCCGACGTCAGCCTCACCGTGTATCCCGGCGAGTCGCACGCGCTCGTCGGCCGCAACGGTGCGGGGAAGTCGACGCTCGTCTCCATCCTCACCGGACTGTCCAAAACGGACACCGGGCACGTCGAGTTCGGTGGCGTTCCCGCACCGCCGTTGTCCAAACAGGACGACTGGAAACGCGCGGTCGCCTGTGTCTACCAGCACGCGATGGTCGTCCCGCAGCTGACCGTGGCGGAGAACCTGTTCCTCAACCGCCAGTCCGGAAAGGGTTTCGCGATCGGCTGGCAGCGTCTGCGCCGCCAAGCCAGGGAACTGCTCGACTCGTGGGACGTCCACGTCGACGTCGACACCCCGGCGGGCGAGCTTTCGGTCGAGGACCGGCAGTTCGTCGAGATCGCGCGGGCGTTGTCCTACGGTGCCCGGTTCATCGTGCTCGACGAGCCGACGGCGCAGCTGGACAGCCAGGCGATCGAACGGCTCTTCGCGCGGATGCGCCAGATGCAGGACATCGGGGTGACGTTCCTGTTCATCTCGCACCACCTCCACGAGGTGTACGAGGTGTGCCAGGCGGTCACCGTGCTGCGCGACGCGAAACACATCCTGACCGCGCCGGTTTCGGAGGTCGGCCGTGCCGAGCTGATCGACGCGATGACCGGCGAGCAGGGCGGGCTTTCCGTCCGCGACGCCTCGACGCGCGAGGCGCTGGCGCCGGACGCCGACGAGGTGCTGACCGTCGACGGGCTTTCCGGTGACGGGTTCGCCGACGTGACCTTCCGGATCCACCGCGGTGAGGTGATCGGCCTCGCGGGCAGCAATGCCAGCGGGAAGCACCAGGTCGCCGAAACCGTGTACGGACTGCGTTCCCCGGCCTCCGGCACGATCAGGGTGGACGGGAAACCGTTGAAGCCGGGCGACATCCCGGCCGCGATCCGCGCCGGGATCGGCTGTGTGCCGAGGGACCGGCACCACGAAGGACTGGTGCTCGAACACTCGATCATGGACAACGCCACACTGTCCATTTTGGATCGTCTCGGCAAGGGTGGCCTCGCGTCACCGGGCGTCCGGTACACGAAGGCTTCGAAAGCGCTGACGGACTACGACATCGTCGCGGCCGATGCCGACCAGCCGGTGTCGGATCTTTCCGGCGGCAACCAGCAGAAAGTCGTCCTCGCCCGCGCGCTGGCCGGTGATCCGCGCCTCGTCGTGTTGATCAACCCGACCGCGGGCGTGGACGTGAAGTCGAAGGAAGCGCTGCTCGCGGTCGTCGATCGGGTGCGGGCGGAGGGCAAGGCGGTGTTGATCGTCAGCGACGAGCTGGACGATCTCCGCCTGAGCGACCGGGTGCTGGTGCTGCGCGCCGGTGCGGTGGTAGCCGAACACCGGGCGGGCTGGTCGGACGGCGACCTGGTGGCCGACATCGAAGGAGTCGAACGGTGACCGAGTTGATGACCGATCCGAAGACTTCGACACTCGCGGCGCCGAAGCGCCGGAAGTTCCGCTGGCTGCGCGAACTCGCCCTGGTGCCGGCGCTGATCGTGGTGCTGATCATCGGAGGACTGATCAGTGACACGTTCCTGACCTTCGGCAGCATCGTCGGGATCCTGTCCGCCTCCGCGGCGCTGTCGATGGTGGTGCTGGGCGAATCGCTCGTGCTGCTGACCGGGAAGTTCGACCTGTCGCTGGAATCCACCATGGGCATGGCGCCCGCGCTGGGCGCGATGCTGGTCATCCCCGTGACGTCTTCCGGCTTCGGCACGGAGATCCCCGGCTTCGCGGGCATCCTCGCCGTGCTGGTGGCCGGTGCCGCGGTCGGCTTCGTGAACGGGTTCCTGATCGTCAAGCTGAAGCTGAACGCCTTCATCGTCACGCTGGCGATGCTGACGGTGCTGCGCGGTACGCAGATCGGCTCCACACAGGGAAAGACACTGTTCGACCAGCTGGACGTGTTCACCGCGCTGGCCACGACGACGTTCATCGGGCTGCCGATGTCGGTGTGGCTGGCCGCGGCGCTGTTCGCCGTGTTCGGGCTGGGGCTGCGGTATCACCGGATCGGCCGCTCGCTGTACGCCATCGGCGGCAACCGTGAAGCCGCGCGGGCCGCCGGTATCCGCGTCGACCGGATCTCGTGGGGTGTCTTCGTCGTGGCCGGGGTGCTGGCCGCGCTCGGCGGGCTCGCGTACACCGGCTACGTCGGCGCGCTCGGCGCCGATCAGGGCGACGGATTGATCCTTCAGGTGTTCGCCGCTGCGGTGATCGGCGGTGTCTCACTCGACGGTGGGAAGGGCACTCTGGTCGGGGCGCTCACCGGCGTGCTGCTCCTGCAGACGGTCACCAACCTGCTGCAGGTCGCGCAGGTGCCGCCGGAATGGCTGAAGGCGATCTACGGCGTGATCATCCTGGTCGCGCTGATCATCTCCCGCTATGCCGGCGGGAAGGCGCAGACCTAGCACACCGATGCAATGAAGGGGCCTTTCATTGCGAATTTTGCGATGAAAGGCCCCTTCATTGCACGCCGCAAGAGCCATCGAAAGCCTCGGGAGGGCGCAAGTGTCAGGAAGCTTCGGCGGTCGTGGTGGGGTCGTCGGCGGTGCCGAGCGCGTTGCGGAGCCACTGCTCCACCCCCGCCACGTGCACGGTCGCCCACGAACGCGCGAGTTCGGGTTCGCGGGCGGCGATGGCCTCGTAGATCGCCGTGTGCTGCTCGCGGGTCTTCGCGACCGCGCCCTCCTGCGTGAGGCCGCGCCAGATGCGGGCGCGCGCGGTGGGGCCGGACAGGCTGTCCAGCAGCGAGCACAGCACCGGATTACCGGAGCCGTCGGCGATCTTGCGGTGGAACTGCAGGTCGTTCGCGACCAGCGCCTCCACTGTCGGCGAGTCGGCCAGTTCGCCGAGCAGGCGGCCTAGTTCCGCGATGTCCTCGTCGTTCATGTGCATCGCGGCCATCGCCGTCGCCGCCGGTTCGAGGATCCGGCGGACGGCGAGGAAGTCCAGCACGGTGTCGTCCCGGTGGAAGTCCACCACGAACGTCATCGCGTCGAGGAGGAGATTCGGTTCGAGGCTGGTGACGTACGTTCCGTCGCCCTGGCGGACGTCGAGCACGCGGATCAGGCACAACGCCTTCACCGCTTCGCGCAGCGAGCTGCGGGACAGGCCGAGCCGCTGGGCCAGTTCGGCCTCCTTCGGCAGCCTGTCGCCCGGAGCAAGCTCACCGGAGATGATCATGTCCTTGATCTTGTCGATCGCGACATCGGTGACCGGCATGTTCCACCGCCCTCCCCGAAGACCTCGGATGTTTGAGTGTCAGTTGACAGAGTGCCATGTTTCGAACTGAGGAGGCGCGGTGACCCACGGTGTCGCACTACAAAGAGTGGCACTCCACACCCGGCTGAAGCCGGGCAAGGAGGCCGAATACGAGTCGGTCCACGCCGTCATCCCGCCTGAACTGGACGAAGCCCTGCGCGGTGCGGGCGTGCGTTCGTGGCGGATCTGGCGGGACGGTCTCGACCTTTTCCACGTCGTGGAGGTCGAGGACTACGCGAAGATGCGCGCGGTCCTGCGCGATCATCCGGCCAACATCCCGTGGCAGGCGCGGATGGCGGAGCTGCTCGACGTCGAGGACGACTACTCGGGCAACGATTCGGGCCTCGGCCTGGTGTGGGAGCTTCCGTGAAGATCCCACTGTCCCCGCTGGGGCTCGGCTGCGCGCAGCTGGGCAACCTGTACCACGCCATCGCCGACGAGACGGCCGAAGCGACCGTCCGGCAGGCGTGGGACGAAGGCATCCGGTACTTCGACACCGCCCCGCACTACGGTCTCGGGCTGTCGGAACGGCGGCTGGGCGCGGCGCTTTCGGCGTATCCCCGCGCGGATTTCGTGGTGTCGACCAAGGTCGGCCGCGTACTGGAACCCGATCCCGCCGGTGCTTCGCGCACCGACTCGCAGGGTTTCGTCGTTCCCGCCGCGTACAAACGCCGCTGGGACTTCAGCCGCGACGGGATCCTCCGGTCGCTTGAGGACAGTCTGGAGCGGCTCGGGCTCGACCGCGTGGACGTCGTCTACGTGCACGACCCGGACGAGCATTTCGAGGACACCGTCAACGGCGCGTTCCCCGCGCTGCTCGAACTGCGGGAGCAAGGGGTCATCGACGCCATCGGGGCCGGGATGAACCAGGCGCCGATGCTCACGGAGTTCGTCCGCCGGTTCGATCTCGACGTGATCCTGCTGGCCGGCCGGTACACCCTGCTCAGCCAGCCCGCTCTCGACGATCTCCTGCCGCTGTGTACCGAACGCGGAGTGGACGTGGTGGCGGGCGGCGCGTTCAACGCCGGGATCCTCGCGACCGCGTCACCGGGCACGATGTACGACTACGCCGAGGCCCCGGCCGAACTCGTCGAGCGCGCCCAGCGGATCGCCGAGGTGTGCGCACGGCACGGTGTCGAACTTCCGCAGGCCGCTTTGGCGCTGCCCGCCGCGCATCCGTCGGTGGTGTCCGTCGTCGTCGGCGCGCACGATCCCGGCCAGGTCCGGCTCAACGCGGAACGGTTCCGGCGCCCGGTGCCGCGCGAGTTGTGGACGGACCTGATCCGTGCGGGACTGTTGCGTGAGGACACCGTGCTGCGACCGGAAGGACAGTCGTGATCGACGCGCACCACCATCTTTGGGATCCTTCGCGGCGTGACTACCCGTGGATGACCGGTTCGGCACTGGATCCGATCCGCCGTCCGTACACAGTGGACGATCTCCGCACGGTGACGAAGGCGGCGGGGGTGAAGGGGACCGTGCTGGTGCAGACGGTCTCGTCGGAGGAGGAGACGCGCGAATTCCTTTCCCTGGCTCAGGCCGGGCCGCTCATCGCGGGCGTCGTCGGCTGGACCGACCTGACCGCCCCCGACGTCGCCGAGCGCGTGGCCTCGTTTTCCGGGCCGCTGGTGGGGATCCGGCATCAAGTGGAGGACGAGCCGGATCCGTCGTGGCTGACGCGGCCCGAGGTCCTGCGTGGACTCGCGGCTCTGGGAGAGGCCGGGCTCGCGTACGACCTGTTGGTGAAGCCACCGCAGCTTCCCGCTGCCCTCGCCGCCGCGAAAGCGTTGCCTGATCAGGCTTTCGTGCTCGACCACGCCGCGAAGCCGCCGATCGGCTCGGGCGAATGGCAGCCGTGGGCGGACGGCGTCGCGGCGCTGGGGGAGCTGGACAACGTGTACTGCAAGCTTTCCGGGCTCGTGACCGAGGCGGATTGGGCGCGGTGGAAGGTCGGAGAGCTGGCGCGCTGGACCGAGCACGTGCTGGAGTCCTTCGGGGCTTCGCGGCTGATGTTCGGCTCCGACTGGCCGGTCTGCGAACTCGCGGCCGCGTACGAGGTCGTCGTGGACACGGCGGTCTCGCTGACGGGCTCGCTGAGTGACGCCGAGCGGCTCGATTTCTTCGATGGCACCGCGAAGCGCGCTTACCGGCTTCCCGCCGCGTGAACGGGCCTGAGCCGGGTATCCGGCTCGTATGGCTACAGCACCGAGGAAAGGGGAATCGCGATGAGGGTGACCAGTGCGGATCTCCGTCGTTTGCTCGATTCCGACCTGCCGGAACCGGCACTGATCCTCGTCGGCGGTGAACTCCGGGTGGTGGCCGCCGGCGGCGAGGACCATCCTGACGGCGCGATGGTGGTGACGACCGCGGCCGAACTCCGGGCCAAGGTCGCCGGAAAACCCGAACCGGACGAGGACGAACTCCGGCTGGCGGCGTCCGTGCTCGACACCATGGTCGTGCAGCGGGGAGCTTGAGCCCGCCGGGTGTGCCGAGCACCACGTGCCCTCCCGGTTTGGCCGGTGCGGGGACGGGTATCGGATGCTCGTGACTTCCTCGTTGGAGAAAGAGCCCGGCTCCGTCGGCCAAGGCGAGGCCGGATGATCATCGCGGCATTGGTGCTCGCTTCGGTCGCGCTCGTGGTCGCCGCGGTGGCGGTGCGCGTCGCCTTCGTCGCGAACCGCAGGGCGGTGGAGTCGCGCGCCCAGGCGAGGCAGGCCAGGGCCCACGCGGACGCGGTCGGCGATCGGCTGCGTGACGAGATACACCGGCCGGAGCCGGATCCGTCGGTGGTCGCGAAAGTGCTCGGCGCGGTCGGCCTTATCGAGTCGCGGCGGTGAACGGCCGGGCGGCTCGGAGAAAGAAAGAAAAGGGGGAGGCGCGGGGTCCTGGCGCCTGATAGCCGCCGGTCAACGACCTTCGGCAGGGGGAGAAAAGCTCAGAATTCGTCCTGCTTGACCATCGTCCGCAGGCGGGCGAGTGCGCGGTGCTGCGTCACGCGCACGTTGCCGGCGGAGATTCCGAGTGCCTCGGCGGTTTCGGCGGCGGAGAGGCCGACGGCGATGCGGAGGGCGAGGATCTCCTGCTGCACCCGCGGCAGGGTGGAGAGCAAGCGGCTGAGCCGGGCACCGAGGTCAAGGTGCAGGGCGTGCGTCTCGGGTTCGTTGTCGCCGATGGGGCGTTCCGGCAGTTCGGGTACCGGCTCCGACCGGTCGCGGGAGACCGCGCGGTAGGCGTCGGCGACCTTGTTGGCCGCGATGGCGTGCACGAGGTAGAGGAACGAACCTCCGCGATCCTGGTAGCCGGGCAGCGCCTTCAGCACGGCCATGCACACTTCCTGCGCGACGTCGTCCGCCGACAGGTAGGACAGGTCGCGCCCACCCATTCTGGCGCGGCAGTACCGGACCACGACCGGCCCGATCATCCGCAGCAGTGACTGGATCGCGGCGGGATTCCCGTCGCCCGCGTCCTTGACGAGAGGATCGAGATCCTCCTTCGTCAGCCGTCCGCCCGGTCGAGGCAGGTTCTCCGGAGTCGTGTATCCGGGGACCGCATCGGGGGTGACGGTTCTGGACGCGCTGGAGATTGCTTGCATGGTCGTCCTCCCCGGCCGACCCTGCGACCGTCGCAGTCGAGGGGTCAACACTCCGTAACGATTGAGGGCGGCAGATGCTCCGTAAGATCAGATCCATCTGCCGCCGTTGCGACGCAGCGTAATCGTAGGCGCCGATCGGACGGCAGTAAAGATTTCAACTAGAGATAGCCCATTCGCCGGAGTCGGCTTAATACAACCGAGACTCTGCGTCGCGGAAAAGGCTCCGGGGATCGCAGGACGTGCGTGCCGGTTAGCGCACCGCGATCAGCGCGACCGCTGTCGCTACGACGAGTGCCGACGTTGTGACAGCAAGGGTTGGGTTAAGAGATTTCGGGGTCCCCGGACGGCGCAGTGCTCGTTCACGGAACGCTCCCGCGGCGAGGAAGGTGATCACCATGGCACCCGCGAACGCGACCGGGACGACCGTCGTTCCCCAGCCTCGCCGGGCCGCGCTGTGCAAGAGCAGGAGTGTGCAGGCAGTAGCCGCGAGCGCGGTCCGGCGCCAGGCCAGCCCGGTCCGTTCCGCTTGCGCTCCGTGATCGCCGGCGTTCACGAGAAGACCACCAGTGCCGCGGCCGTCAGTGTGATCGCGAGGATTCCGGCGCTCAGCAGGATCAGCATCCCGCTCTTCGGCAGGGGCCGCCCCGCGCGCATCGCGGCCTGCACCTGCCGCCAGCGCGGATACGCGCTCGCCGCGAGCACGGCGGCCAGTACGACGCACATTCCCGCGAGGACGGTGCTCAGCGTGCTCGGGTCGGGAACCAGCTGATGGACGGCGACGCCGCCCGCGAGCAGGCCCAGCGCCGTCCGGAGCCAGGCGAGGAACGTCCGTTCGTTGGCGAGCGTGAATCGGTAGTCGGGTTCCGAACCGCCGTCGTGCGGTCCGTTGATCTCTGCCACGCGGCGAAGCCTAGGCGCTCCGGCGCGCGAAGACCCACCAGCGAAGGACCGCGAAGCGCGCGATGCCGCCCACGACGCTGGCCGCGAGCAGGGCGCCTGTCTGCTCGAGCGCGGTCGGCTCGGTGATCACCGCGTCGAGGGACGCGAGCACGATCGAGCCGTACACGGCGTAGAACGCGAAGGTCACCAGGTCCTGGAAGTGCCGCTTGCCCGCATTGCTCTTGCGGCCGGCGAAGGTGACCCGGCGATGGAACTCGGTGTTTCCCACGGTGGTGACCGCGAGCGCGACCAGATTGGCCACCTGGGCACCGAGGATCGACTGGAGGAAAAGGAACAGCACGGCTTGCAGGCCGGTGGCGGCCACTCCGGCGACGACGTACCAAGCGGCGTGGTTGCCGAGTTCGTGGTGTCGTTCCGGCGCGCGCCGGATGATCCGGTGCCCTGGCGCCCACCTGGTGGTGGTCATACCGACGACGCTACTCCTTGCTTCACAAACTTGTGAAGCTAATGAACTACCTGAGAAACTGTGATCCCCGCGACAGCGTCGCTGTTTGGCCTGCGAATACGCCGGGTAAGCCACAGGAGCCGGGTCGAGTACAGCACGCCCCGGCCGACGTCCGACCAGGAGGGAGCGGCCGATGAACGACCGTGAGAGCGCGGAGCCGGAAACGCTGGATCCCACCGAGGCGCTCGACGAGGACGAACTCCGCGTCGATCCGCTCGAAGAAGGTGTAGAGCCGCCCGAGCACTGGAGTGGGGCCGACCGGTTCGGGACCACCCCCGCGGAAATCCGCGAAGGGGAGTCGCACGCCATGCGGCTGGCCGAGGAGGTGCCCGACGTCGGCGAAAAATGATCTTCACTCAGACGGCAGGCCGTGCCGGAACCCCCTAGCGTGGTCCGTCAAGTGCAAGACCGCGACGAAGGAAGGGCAGAGATGCTGACAGTCACCGAAGCCGCCGCCGAGGCGATCACGGCACTGACCGGGCAGGAGAACGGCCAAGACGGAGGCGGGCTGCGGTTCGCGATGCACTCCCAGCAGGGGGACAGCCCCCAGCTCGCGGTTTCCGTCGCCCCCGAACCCGAAAGCGGCGACAAGGTGCTCGGCGCCGACGGCGGCCCGAAGGTGTTCCTGGAGCCGGAAGCGGCCGCGTTGCTCGACGACAAGGTGCTCGACGTCCAGCAGGACGAAACCGGCGAAGTCGCCTTCGCCGTACTTCCGCAGGCTCAGCCTCAGCCTGGCAGCTGAGCCCGGCGGATTCACGGTTTGCCGAGCAGGCTCGCCCTCCGACGATGATGTCGCGAAAGCCACTTTCGGGACGTCCGACGTCGCGAAAGTGGCTTTCGCGACGCCTGAACAGCTGCCGCTAGCCGCGGGCCCAGGCGCGGACCAGTTCACCGGCGCGCTCGCGCAGCAGTTCCGCCGCGTGCGCACGCGCGTGGTCGAGCGAGGGCGCGTGATCGATCAGGGCGGCGCTGCCCACCACCCCGAGGCCGGCGAGCTGGCTCTGGTCCAGCTGGATCCGTCCGGCCAGCACCATCAGCGGCACCGCGTGTTCCTGTGCGCGGGCCGCGATGCCCGCCGGGGCCTTGCCGTCGAGACTTTGTTCGTCCAGCGATCCCTCGCCGGTGATGACCAGGTCGGCGCGTTCGATGGCGTCGGCGACGCCGGTGAGCCCGGCGATGAGCTGGAAACCGGATTCGACGCTCGCGCCGAGTCCCGCGATCGCGCCCGCGGCGACTCCGCCGCCCGCCCCCGCGCCGGCAAGGTCCGAGACGTCCTGGGCCCCGGCGTTCCGCAGCGCCTGTGCCCAGCGGGACAGGGCCTCGTCCAGCTGCTCGACCTCGCGCGGGCCCGCGCCCTTCTGCGGGCCGAAGACCGCGGCCGCGCCACGGGGGCCGAGCAACGGGTTCGTCACGTCGGTGGCGACGGCGACCTCGACGGAGCCGAGCCTGTCCCGCACCGGGCCGAGTTCGGCGAGCGCGACGCGGGCCAGCGTGCCGCCGCCGAGCCCGACCGGCGCGCCGAACGCGTCGAAGACCCCGGCGCCCAACGCCGCCAGCATCCCGGCGCCGCCGTCGGTGCTCGCCGTCCCGCCGACGGTCAGCACCAGTCGCCGCGCGCCGTTGTCGAGCGCGTGCGCGAGAAGTTCGCCGACACCCCAGGTGTGCGCGGTGAGCGCCACCTCCGGGCTCGGCTCGACGAACTCGATCCCGCACGCGCGGGCCGATTCGATGTAGGCCGTTCCGCCGAGGGTCACGTAGCGCGCGTCGACGGTTTCGTCGAGCGGCCCGCGGACCGGGAGTTCCACCAGCCGGCCGCCCGCCGCGACGAGGACGTCGAGCGTTCCTTCGCCGCCGTCGGCGACCGGGCAGGAGGAGACCTCGGCCTCGGGCAGCGCGTCGCGGACGCCGTGGGCGATCGCCTCCGCGGCCTCGACCGCGGTCAAGCTTCCCTTGAACTTGTCGGGCGCGATGACCACACGAGTCATGGAAGAACCTCCGTCAGCGGGTTCCCGCCGGCGAGCACCGACGCGACGTTTTCGGCCGCGAGCACGGCCATGGCAGTTCGGGTTTCGACCGTCGCCGATCCGAGGTGAGGCGTCAAGACGACGTTTTCGCGGTCCAGCAGGCGCGGCTCGACCTCGGGTTCGGCTTCGAACACGTCGAGTGCCGCTCCGGCGATCTCCCCGGCTTCGAGCGCGTCCGCCAGCGCGGCTTCGTGCACGACGGGACCGCGCGTGGTGTTGATCAGGTACGCGCCCGGTTTCATCGACCTCAGCGCGGCAGCGTCGATGAGGTGCCGGGTTTCGGGCGTCAGGGGGCAGTGCAGCGAAACGACGTCGGAGCTTTCCAGCAGTTCGCCGAAGGGGACGTACTTCGCGCCCAAGGTCTTCTCGACGTCCTCGGCGGCCCGCGACCGTCCTGAGTAGACGATCCGCATACCGAAACCGAGCGCCCGCCGCGCGACCGCCTGCCCGATCTGGCCCAGCCCGACGATCCCGAGCGTCTTGTCCTGCAGGGAGGAGCCGAGCAGGAAACCCAGATGGAACGACCACGGGGTGCGCGAGCGGATCAGCCGTTCGCCCTCGCCGAGCCGCCGCGTGACCGCGAGGATCAGCCCGAACGCCAGATCCGCGGTGGCGTCGGTGAGCACGCCGGGGGTGTTGGTGACGGTGATCCCGCGTCCGGCCAGCGCCGGCACGTCGATGTTGTCGTAGCCGACGGCCACGTTCGCCACGACCCGCAGCTCGGGGCCCGCCGCGTCGGCGACCTCGCCGTCGATCCGGTCGTGCAGCATCCCGACGATCGCGGACGCGCCCCGCACGAACTCGCGCAGTTCGTCCGGCGTCAGCGGCCGGTCGGCGCGTGACAGTTTCACTTCCCCGGCTTCGGCGAGCACTTTCAGCGCTTCGTCGGGGATCCACCGGGTCACCGCGATCGTCGAGGTCACATGCTCAGCCTAGTGGGCTGCGGTTGGTATCCCAAACGTGAGAATCCCCGGAGTGAGGGAGGCGCTTCCCCTACGCGGGTGATCAGAGTAGCTCGGCGACCTTCTTCGCCGTCTCCTTCGCGGATCCCGGATTCTGGCCGGTGACGAGATTGCCGTCGACCACCGCGTAGGAGACGAAGGGCAGCTTCGCCTTCTCATAGAGCGCGCCGCGCTTCTTCATCTCTTCTTCGGCGTTGTACGGCACGAGCTTGTCCACCTTCGCGAGGACTTCCTCGCGCCAGGCGAAGCCGGTGACCTTGCGTCCCGCCACGAGGTGGGAGCCGTCGGACAAGGTGGTGTTCAGCAGCCCGCAGTAGCCGTGGCAGACGGAGGCGACGATGCCGCCGCGTTCGAAGATCTCCCGGGTGATCCGCTGCAGGCCTTCGCTGTCGGGAAAGTCGTACATCACCGCGTGGCCGCCGGTGAAGTAGATCGCGTCGAAGTCCGCCGGGTCGATGTCCCCGGGGGCGGCGGTGTTCTCCAGGAGCGCCATCCGTTCGGGGTCGGCGTGCCAGGCCTTGGCGGTCTTGTCGAAGTTGGGGAACTTCAGTGACCGGGGTTCGAGCGGGGATCGTCCGCCCTGAGGGCTGACGATCGTCTGCTCGAAGCCTCGATCGGCGAAGACGTGGTAGGCGTGGGTGAGCTCGGAAAGCCACAGGCCGGTGGGATGGGACGGATCGTCGTAGTGACCGACGTTGGTGACGACGTTCAGCACGCGCTTGGTCATTTGCGGACCTCCAGGTTCCGGACGGAGGTGGGGACCGGCAGATGGAGGGCGAGCTGGCCCTCGGTCATCACTTCGAAACGGATCGGCTTGTGCGGGTCGAGCGAGCGGACGTCGTCGGAGAGACGGCCCTCGCCGAGCCGGAGATCGACGCCGCGCGGGAACGACGCGCTTCCGGCGGAGAGGACGTTCGTCTGGCTCAGCGTCGCATGCCACGCGTCCCCGATGGTGGTGTACGAGGTGAGGCTCGAGACCTGCTCGCCGGATTCGTGTGCCGTCTGGCGGGGTGTGGCAGCGGAAAGGGTGAGGTCGGTCTCGCCGTGGTCGTTCGCCACGCGCGCTTCGACGCGTTCGGTGTCGATATCGACGTCGAGGCTCGTCACCCACTTCGGGAAGCCGTAGCCGTTGTGACCGCGGACCTGGGCGATCTCGCTGCTGACCGGCAGGGACAGCACGTAAGAGTGAAGATGCTCGTTTTTGAGGCCGGTCACGAGGTCGAAGAACCCGAGCCGTCCGTGCCGGGCGGGCCGGACCGCGATTCCCACGGCGGCCTCGGTGTAGAAGTCGATGTCGCAGACGTCGTACCGGAACAGCATCACCGACACCAGCCCGAGGCCGGGCGCGACCTCGAGCGGCGACAGCTCCTCGGGGAGGCGGCGCCGGATCGCCCGGGAGGGCGCCGTCATCGTCAGCCGGGCCGTCGCGATCCGGTAGTAGAAGTTGGGGGTCAGCGTCGGGCCGATCGGTGAATCGACTCGCGTCTTGGGAAGCCGCCGGAAGAAGCCGACGCCGCTCACGCGCGGGTCGGCGGCGACGATGTCGAGGTCGGAATCCATGCGATAGCGGTCGTACAGGCCGCCTTTCGGGACGTCGACCGAGCGTCCGCCCAGGTCGACGGTGACCGTTTCCCGCGCCATCGGACCTCCTGATGTTTACAATGCTTACATTCCAGAGCCTAGGGCTCGATGTAAGCACTGTCAACACTGGTTAGCGCGGATGTGCCGCCAGGATCGCGGCGAAGGCGGCGCGGACGCGGTCGGCGACGTCGTCGTCCGAGTCCGCCGGGAGCTTGCCGTCCAGGAACAGGTACGCCAGCCCGTGGGCCAGCGCCCAGCCCGCCGAGGCGAGCGCTTCCGAGGCGGGCTCCGAGAACACTCGTGTCATCGCCAGTCGCAGGAGGTCGTGGATGTCCGCCGCGGCCTGGACGCGCTCCTCGCTTCCCGTGTCGCAGGCGTTGCCGAACATCAGCCGGAAGAGGGCTGGGCGGCGCAGGGCGAACTCGACGTAGGTGACCGCGAGTTCGGCCAGATCCGCGGCCGACGCCGGGAGTTCGCGTCCCTTTGTGAGGTCCTCCTTCAGGTCGCGCAAGCCTTGCGCGGCCAAAGCCGACTCCAGGGCGTCCCTGTCGGCGAAGTGCCGGTACGGCGCCGTCGCTGATACGCCGGCTTCGCGTGCGACGGCGCGCAGGGAGAACGACTCGCCGGCTTCGAGCATGCGCATCGCCGTGGCCAGCAGGGACGCTCTCAGGTCGCCGTGATGGTAGCCACTCTTCGTCGATGTTGACACTGCTTACATCTCCTTCCTATGCTCATGTGAGCAATGTAAACATACCGCGTTCAGGGGCAGTGATGTCATCCGCAGCCGAGAAAACCTCGTCGCCGGTCTTCGAGCCGCTCACCCTCCCCAATGGCTCGACCGTGCCGAATCGGCTGGTCAAAGCCGCGATGGAGGAGAGCATGGCGACCAGGGGACAGTTGCCGGGCAAGGCCTTGTTCGAGCTGTATCGCCGGTGGGGTCATGGCGGAGCCGGCCTGCTCATCACCGGCAATGTCATGGTCCACGCGGAGGCGCTCACCGGTCCGGCCGGTGTCGTCCTCGACGCGGACTCGCCGCTGGAACCGTTCCGCCGGTGGGCGTCGGCCGCGAAGAGCGGCGGTGCGCGGGTATGGATGCAGATCAACCATCCCGGCCGTCAAGTTCGGGCGGGCATGCCCGGCGTGGCCTGGGGTCCGTCGGCCATTCGTGTGGATGTGGGCAAGAACAGCAAGCGGTTCGCCGAGCCGGTCGAGATGTCCGCGCGGCGGATCGAGGAGACCGTGGCGCGGTTCGCCGAGACCGCCCGCCGCGCCGAGGAGGCCGGATTCGACGGCGTCGAGATCCACGCGGCGCACGGCTATCTGCTCTCGCAGTTCCTTTCCCCGCTGGCCAACCGCCGGGAAGATCGGTGGGGTGGAAGCCTCGAGAACCGGGCCAGGCTCCTGCTCGACGTCGTCCGCGCGGTCCGCGCCGTCGTGGCGCCCGGGTTCGCCGTCGCCGTCAAGCTCAACTCCGCCGACTTCCAGCGTGGCGGCTTCGACGCCGACGACGCCGCGTCGGTCATCGCGATGCTCGCGCCGCTCGGCGTCGATCTGGTCGAACTGTCGGGTGGCAGTTACGAGAGCCCGGCGATGACCGGGCAATCCGGCGACGACCGCACCCGGGCGCGAGAGGCCTACTTCCTGACCCTCGCCGAACAACTCGTGCGGACCAGTGCGCTGCCGCTGATGCTGACCGGTGGCGTGGTCCGCAGGCCGGTCGCGGAAGAGGTGCTGGCGAGCGGTGTCGAACTGGTCGGCATGGGCAGCGCGCTGGCCGTCGATCCCGGGCTGCCCGCGAGGTGGCGGCACGACGCGGACGCCAAGGTGGAGCTCGAGCCGGTCCGGATCGGGGACAAGGCCGTCGCGTCCGCCGCGAGCATGGCCCGCGTCCGGCGGCAGCTGCGGCGCCTCGGCGCGGGACGTCGGACCAAGCCCGGCATCGATCCGAAACTGGCGCTGGTCGTGGAAACGGTGCAGCAGGCCATCGCGCTTCGCCGCTACCGCAGCTGGCTGAGCGGTCGCACCGCCTGATCGGGATTCACCGGGTCGGAAGCAGTGCCCAGACCGGGCCGGCTGTGCTATGTTCATATGAAGAACATGTGTGCGCGATACGAACAAGCCGGGAGTGGGGATGGCGGAGCTGCTGTCGTTGAAGGAGGCCGTGGCGCGGCTGGTGCGCGACGGGGACACCGTCGCGCTCGAGGGCTTCACGCACCTCATCCCGGTCGCCGCGGGCCATGAGATCATCCGTCAGCGCCGCACCGGCCTGACGCTGGTCCGCATGACCCCCGACATCGTCTACGACCAGCTCATCGGCGCGGGCTGCGCGAGCAAGCTGATCTTCTCGTGGGGCGGTAATCCCGGTGTCGGCTCGCTGCACCGCTTCCGTGACGCGGTCCAGCACGCTTGGCCGGTGCCACTGGAAATAGAGGAACACAGTCACGCCGGCATGGCGAATCGCTACGTCGCCGGCGCCTCGGGCCTGCCGTTCGCGGTCCTGCGCGGCTACACCGGCACCGATCTCCCCGCGCAGACCGACACGATCAAGCCCATCACCTGCCCGTTCACCGGTGAGTGGCTCGCCGCCGTCCCCGCGCTCAACCCGGACGTGACGATCGTGCACGCCCAGCGGGCCGACAGGTCCGGCAACGTCCAGATCTGGGGTATCACGGGCGTCCAGAAGGAGGCGGTGCTCGCGGCGAAGCGCTCGCTGGTCACCGTCGAGGAGATCGTGGACGAGCTGGAGCCCCGGCCGGGCGCGATCGTGCTGCCGTCGTGGGCGGTCACCGCCGTCGCCGAGGTTCCCGGCGGCGCGAAACCGTCGTACGCGGCGGGGTACTACGAACGGGACAACGACGCCTACCAGGCATGGGACGAGATCGGCCGGGACAGGGAGAGCTTCACCCACTGGCTCGACGAGCTGACGGGAGTGAAGGCATGACCGAGTACACCTCCGACGAGATGATGAGCGTCGCCGCCGCTCGCGCCCTCGGCGACGGGATGTCCTGTTTCGTGGGCATCGGCCTGCCCAGTACGGCCGCCAACCTCGCCCGCCGCGGGCACGCGCCGAACCTCACGCTGATCTACGAATCCGGCTGCCTCGGCGCCAAACCGACCAGGCTCCCGCTGTCCATCGGCGACGGCGAACTCGCCGACACCGCGGACGCCGTGGTCAGCGTCCCCGAGGTCTTCAACTACTGGCTCCAGCCCGGCCGGATCGACGTCGGCTTCCTCGGCGCCGCCCAGCTGGACAAGTTCGGCAACATCAACACCACCGTCATCGGCCCTGACTACGCCAACCCCAAGGTGCGCCTCCCCGGAGCGGGCGGCGCGCCGGAGATCGCCGCTTCCTGCCGCGAGGTGTTCGTGGTGCTCAGGCAGAGCATCCGCACCTTCGTCGAGAAGGTCGACTTCGTGACCTCGTTCGGTCACGGCACCGGCAAGGGCGACCGTGAACGCCTCGGCCTCCCCGGCGCCGGGCCGACGCTGGTGGTCACCGACCTCGGCCTGCTGCGGCCCGACCCGGAGACCGCCGAGCTCACCCTCACCGAACTGCACCCCGGCGTCGAGGTCGATCAGGTCGTCGAGGCGACCGGGTGGAAACTGAAGGTGTCCGGCGACCTGGCGACCACCCCGGCGCCGACCGAGGCAGAACTCCGCATCCTCCGAGACCTCACAAGGGCGAGCGCATGACCGACGTCTTCCTGTTCGACGCCATCCGTACCCCGTTCGGCAAATACGGCGGCGCCCTGTCCGGGGTCCGCCCGGACGACCTCGCCGCCACCGTGCTGCGGGCGCTGGCCGAACGCAACGACCTCGACCCGGCCACCGTCGACGAGATCGTGCTCGGCGACGCCAACGGCGCCGGCGAGGACAACCGCAACGTCGCGCGGATGGCGGCGCTGCTGGCCGGCTGGCCGACCACGGTGCCGGGCGCCACGGTCAACCGGTTGTGCGGCTCCGGCCTCGACGCGGTCATGCAGGCCAGCCGGTCGGTCCAGGTCGGCGACGCCTCGCTCGCCGTCGCCGGCGGGGTGGAATCGATGAGCCGTTCGCCGCTGGTCATGCAGAAGCCGGAGAAGGCCTTCCCGGCGGGCAATCAGACGCTGTACTCCACCGCGCTGGGCTGGCGCATGGTCAACCCGAAGATGCCCGAACAGTGGACGGTGTCGCTCGGCGAGTCCACCGAACAGCTCGCCGAGCGCTACGGCATCGGCCGCGACGAGCAGGACGCGTTCGCCGTCCGCAGTCACGTCAACGCCGCCCGCGCCTGGGACGAGGGGTTCTACGACGACCACGTCGTCCCCGTCGAGGGCGTCGAACTCACTCGCGACGAAGGCATCCGGCCGGAGTCCAGCCCGGAGAAGCTCGCCAAGCTCAAGCCCGTCTTCCGTCCACAAGGGACGGTCACGGCCGCGAACGCGTCGCCGCTGAACGACGGAGCCTCCGCCCTGCTGCTCGGTGACGAGACGGCGGGGAAACGGCTCGGCAAGGCGCCACTCGCCCGGATCGCCGGCCGTGGCGCGGCGGGCGTCGACCCCGACGTCTTCGGCATCGGCCCGGTGCGCGCGGCCGAGATCGCACTGGAACGGGCCGGGATCGGCTGGGAAGACCTGGCGGCCGTCGAACTGAACGAGGCCTTCGCCGCGCAGTCGCTGGCCTGCCTGCGGGACTGGTCGAAGCTCGACCCGGAGATCGTCAACGTGAACGGCGGCGCGATCGCGATCGGGCATCCGCTGGGCGCCTCCGGCGGCCGCATCCTCGGCACCCTGGCCCATCACCTGCGCCGCACCGGTGGCCGATGGGGGCTGGCGGCCATCTGCATCGGCGTCGGCCAGGGGCTGGCCGTCGTCCTCGAAGCCCAGTGATCCACTGACCCGCGCTGGAGGGAACAGCATGTCCGCACCCGCAGAACTGAGGCTCCCGCGCTACCGGCGCGATCCGGAGGGCACGCATCCGCCGCTCGACTACGCCGGTTACCGGTCGACGGCGTTGCGGCACCCCCAGCAGCCGCTGATCGTGCTCCCGCATCTGCTGACCGAGGTCACCGGGCCGGCGCTGGGGCAGGGGCGGATCGGCGAGTTCGACAACGACCTCACCAAAGGGCACGCGGGGGAGCCGCAAGGCCAGCGCATCATCGTCACCGGGCGGCTGCTCGACGGCGACGGCCGGCCGATCCGGGATTCGCTCGTGGAGATCTGGCAGGCGAACGCGGGCGGCCGGTACCGGCACACCGGCGACCGCTGGCCGTCGCCGCTCGACCCGAACTTCGACGGCGCGGGCCGGACGCTCACCGACTCCGAAGGGCGCTACACCTTCACCACCATCAAACCGGGCGCGTACCCGTGGAAGAACCACGACAACGCCTGGCGGCCGGCGCACATCCACTTCTCCGTATTCGGCACCGCGTTCACCCAGCGGCTGGTCACCCAGATGTACTTCCCGGAAGACCCGCTGTTCTCGCAGGACCCGATCTTCAACTCCATCCCGGACGAGAAGGCGCGGCAACGGATGATCGCCCGCTTCGACCTCGACCGCACGGAAGCCGAGTGGGCTTTGGCCTTCCAGTTCGACATCGTCGTGCGCGGCCGCGAGGCTTCGGTCTTCGAAGACGAGGAGGACGAGCACTGATGCCGGAGACGACGCCTTCCCAGACCGTCGGCCCGTACCTGTCCATCGGCCTGCCCTGGCCGGACGGGCCGGACGTCGTTCCCGCGGACGAACCGGCCGCGATCCGCGTCCACGGCCGTGTCCTCGACGGTGCGGGCGAACCGGTTCCGGACGCGATGATCGAGACGTGGCAGGCCGACGCCGACGGCCGGTTCGACCACCCCGACGACCCACGCGGAGCGGTCGCGAGCGGGTTCCGGGGTTTCGGCCGCTGTCCCACCGATCCGGGCGGCAACTACGAGATCCGGACGATCATGCCCGGGCCGCTGCCCGGTCCGGCGGGCAGCACGCAGGCGCCGCACATCGACGTCTCGGTGCTCGCCCGCGGACTCCTGCACCGGGTGGTCACCCGGATCTACTTCGAGGACAACGACAACTCCGGGGATCCGGTGCTGGCCTCGGTCCCGGAAGCCCGCCGGCGCACCTTGGTCGCCACCAGGACCGGCGACGGCTACCGGTTCGACATCCGGTTGCAGGGCGAGGGCGAGACGGTGTTCTTCGATGTCTGAGCCGGTGAAGGTGCACAGTTCGGTAGAAGTGCACAGTTCGGTAAAAGTGCACAGCGTCGCGGCAGGGCCCGAGGACGGCCCTGTCGTGGTGTTCAGCGGATCGCTCGGCAGCGACCACCGCATGTGGGAACCGCAGGTGAAACCGTTGGTGGAACAGGGTTTCCGGGTGATCCGCTACGACACCCGCGGGCACGGCGCCTCCCCGGTCCCGCCGGGGCCGTACACGCTCGCGGATCTCGGCGGTGATCTGCTCGCGCTGCTCGACGAGCACGATGCCGAACGCGCCCACGTCGTCGGCCTCTCACTCGGCGGGATGACCGGGATGTGGCTGGGCGTGAACGCGCCGGACCGGATCCGGAGCCTCGTGCTGTGCTGCACGTCCGCGAAGCTCGGGCCGCCGAGTATGTGGGCGGACAGGGCGAAGACGGTCCGGGAGAACGGCACCGCCGCGATCGCCGAAGCCGCGGTCGGCCGCTGGCTGACCGCCGGTCACGCCGTCGCCCACCCCGAGCAGGCCGGATACCTGCGCGAGATGATCGCGAGCGTTCCCGCCGAGGGGTACGCGGCGTCCTGCCAGGCCATCGAACAAATGGACCTCGTCGACGACCTGCCCAAGATCGCGGCGCGGACACTGGTCATCGCCGGGGCCGAGGATCCGGCCACCCCGGCCGAGCACGCCGAGGTGATCGCGGGCGGCATCCCGGACGCGCGGCTGGAGGTCGTCGAAGGCGCCGCGCATCTGGGGAGTTTCGAACAGCCGGAGCGGTTCACCGCGTTGATCCTCGAACACCTGGAGGCCGCCCGATGACCGATGACACCTACGAGACCGGCATGAAGGTGCGCCGCGAAGTCCTCGGGGACGCGCACGTCGACCGGGCGGTCGCCCGCACCACCGAGTTCAGCCGCCCGTTCCAGGACTACATCACCAAGGGAGCCTGGGGATCGGTCTGGTCGCGTGACGGGCTCGACCGCAAGACCCGCAGCTGCGTCACCCTGGCCGCGCTCACCGCGCTGCACGCCCACGACGAGCTCGCGATGCACGTCCGCGCCGCCGTCCACAATGGACTCACCGCGCAGGAGATCTCCGAGGTCCTGCTCCACACCGCCGTCTACACGGGTGCCCCGGCCGCCAACACCGCGTTCGCCGTCGCCCAGCGGGTACTGGCCGAACTCGGTGAGCCTGCCGCCCAGGAAGAAGGTGAGAGTTAGGGTTCTCATATGGACGAAGGCGAGGTCACCGAGCGCGGAGCGCATCATGTCCAGTCGCTCGAGCGCGGGCTGGCGGTGATCAAGGCGTTCAACGCGGACGCGGCGGAACTCACGCTGAGCGACGTCGCCCGGTCCACCGGGCTGACCAGGGCGGCCGCCCGCCGGTTCCTGCTCACCCTCGTCGACCTCGGGTACGTGCGCACCGACGGCAAGTACTTCTCGCTGACCGCGCGGGTCCTCGAACTCGGCTACTCGTATCTGTCGAGCCTGTCGCTGCCGGAGGTCGCCCAGCCGCATCTTGAACGGCTCTCCGCCGAGGTGCACGAGTCGAGTTCGGTCTCCGTGCTCGAAGGCATGGACATCGTCTACGTCGCACGCGTGGCCGTTTCGCGGATCATGACCGTGAGCATCAACGTCGGCACCCGATTCCCGGCTCACGCGACCTCGATGGGACACGTACTGCTGGCCGGCCTCGAGGACGCCGACCTGCGGAACTACCTCGCCGGGGCGAAGCTCGACAAGCTCACCGCGCGCACCAAAAGCCGGCCGGAGGAACTGCTCGCCGAACTGATCAGGGTCCACGAGCAGGGCTACGCGATGGTCGACCAGGAACTCGAAGAGGGCCTCCGCTCGATCGCCGCGCCGATCCGCGACCGGAACGGCAAGGCCGTGGCCGCGGTCAACCTCTCCACTCACGCCAGCCGCACCACACGCGAGTCGGTCGAACAGGAACTGCTGCCGCCCCTGCTCGCGGCGGCGCGCGCCATCGAGACCGATCTGGCGTCGGCGCCGCCGTCCAAAGCCCGGCATGGTTGAGCCTATCGGCGGAGCTGAGGATGAACTCGGGAAACGGACCCACCGCGTGAACCCGCCCGGCCGAAGGCCCCGCTATCGCGGTGGCGGGGCGCCCTTGCCGTCGAAGGTGAGGGGTCAGACCAGGTCTCGCCCTGCCGACGCGATCGCGGACGCGGGTTCACCATCGGACACTGAGCTCGCCGGGTTGCTGCTCGCGGCGGGGGCCGGGCGCCGCTTCGGCGGGCCGAAGGCGCTGGCCGTCCTCGACGGCGAGCCGTTCGTCGTCCGGGCGCTGCGGGTGCTCACCGACGCGGGCTGCGCGCCGGTCCGGGTGGTACTGGGTGCCTCGGCAGCGGAAGTCCGCGCGCTCCTGCCCGATCCCGAAGCCGCCGTTGTGGCCGAGGACTGGGAATCCGGAATGGGCGCGTCACTGCGGGCGGGCCTGAGCGCGCTCACCGGAACCGGCGCCGAAGCCGCTGTCGTGCATCTCGTGGACCTGCCCGGGGTCGGCGCCGAAGTGGTCCGCCGGGTCGCCGCCGGGGCAGGTGAGGACACGGTCGCGCGTGCCGCCTACGAAGGCGTTCCCGGTCATCCCGTCGTGCTCGGCCGCCGCTGGTGGCCGGAGATCGTGGCGAGCGCCTCCGGGGACAAGGGTGCCCGAGACTGGCTCAAGGGACGCCAGGACCTGCGGCTCGTCGAATGCGGCGACCTCGGCACCGGCCACGACGTGGACCGCCGCGACGATCTTCCCGGCTGAACCGGGTAGCGGCGCGGCGAGTTCAGGCGCCGATTCCGGACGTCGCGAAAGCCACTTTCGCGACGCCTGGCGTCCTGAAAGTGGCTTTCGCGACACCGTCGAGACGGCGTTAGCGGGTGACTTCGGCCGGGGCCGGGGTCGCACCGCGAGGATCTTCCAGGCCGATCTCCGGCTCGGCGAGGCTTACGATCGGCAAGTGACCGTCGAATCGCCCGAGAAGCTGGCCGAAGCCCTCGAATCGGTCGGCTATCTCGCCGACGACGGCATCGCCACGGCCGGGTTCCTCGCCGTGGCACTCGGCCGCCCGCTGTTCTGCGAGGGCGAGCCGGGTACCGGCAAGACCTCGCTCGCCTTGGGACTGGCCGAAGCGCTCGGCATACCGCTCATCCGGCTCCAGTGTCACGAGGGGATCGACGCGGCGCAGGCGCTGTACGAATGGGACTTTCCCCGTCAGCTGCTGCATTTGCGGGCGCTGGAAGCCTCCGGTGACGGCGGCCTCGACGTCGAGGCCGCCGAACAGTCCCTCTACACCGAACGTTTCCTGCTGGCCCGGCCGCTGCTGAAGGCGTTGCAGACCGCGCCGTGCGTGCTGCTGGTCGACGAGATCGACCGGGCGGACGACGAGTTCGAAGCCTTCCTGCTGCAACTCCTCGACGAGAACGCGGTGACGATCCCCGAGTTCGGCGAGGTGCGTGCCGAACATCCGCCGCTCGTGGTGCTCACCTCCAACCGGACGCGGGAGGTGCACGACGCGCTGAAGCGCCGCTGTCTCTATCACTGGCTCGAACATCCGGACCTCGTCCGTGAGATCGAGATCCTGCGCCGCAAGATCCCGGGCCTTGGCGAAGCGCTCGCCGCGCAGGTCGCGACGGCGGTGCAGCGGCTTCGCACGATGGAGTTGCTGAAGCCGCCCGGCGTGGCGGAATCCCTCGACTGGGCTCAGGCGCTCCTCGCCCTCGGAATGTCCGAATTGGACGCCGCGGCCGCCGCGCGGACGCTCGGCTCGGTGCTCAAGTACAGCGAAGACCTCGCCCGTGTCCGGGCCAAGCTGGACAACCTGCTCGCCTGAGCGTCAGCGGCGCCGCAACGAAGCGTCGAGCAGGGAAGGCGGGGTGTCGTGCTTCTCCTCCGGGGCGAGATCGGTGCCCGGGGCGACGATCTCGTCGATCGCGTCGAGGACGTCGGCTGAAAGCACCGTGTCCGCGGCGGCGAGCTGAGACTCCAGGTGCTCCAGTGTGCGGGGCCCGATGATCGCGCTCGTCACGCCCGGATGCGCGACGACGAAGCCGAGCGCGAGCTGGATGAGGCTCAACCCCGCCTGGTCGGCGACCTTGACGAGCCGCTCGACGGCTTCCAGCCGGGCCCGGTTGCCGGGCAGGGACAGATCGAAACGGTGCGGCAGCACCGCGGAACGATTCGTGCTGATCTCGCGGCCTTCCCGGACCGCGCCGGACAGCCAGCCGGACGCCAGCGGGCTCCACGCCAGCACGCCCATCCCGTATTCCTCGGTCACGGGCAGCACATGGATTTCGATCCCGCGCTGCAGGATCGAATAGCTCGGCTGCTCGGTGACGTACCGGCTCAGCCGGTGTTCGCGGGCGGCCCACTGGGCCTGCACGATGCGGTACGCCGGGAACGTCGACGAACCGAAGTAGCGGATCTTCCCCGCGCGCTGCAGATCGGTCAGCGCCGAGAGCGTTTCCTCGTCGCCGGTCTTCGGGTCCCAGCGGTGGATCTGGTAGAGATCGACGTGGTCGACATCGAGGCGGCGCAGGCTGTTGTCCAGTTCGGTGACCAGCCAGCGTCGTGAAGCGCCCTGATGGTTGCGCTCGTCGCCCATCGGCATGCTCGCCTTCGTGGCCAGCACGACGTCTTCGCGGCGGCCCGCGATGGCCTTCCCGACCATCTTCTCCGACTCGCCGTCGCTGTACATGTCGGCGGTGTCGATGAGGTTGATCCCGGCAGCCAGCGCGGCGTCGACGAGGGTGGCGGCCTCGTCCTGGGTGGTGCGCCCGATCGCGCCGAAGTTCATCGCGCCCAGCGCGAGGGTGCTGACCTGCACACCGGTCCTGCCCAAGGTGCGGTACTGCATGACGATGTCCTCCATGGCAAGATGAGCAAGCGGAACCTTGCTCCGCTAACCATACGGAGCAGCGTTCCGTTTGGCAACCCCGGCTCGGCGGTGGAGGAGTGGCGTGATGGCTCAAGAAGGCACCAAGGCCAAACGCGCGGATGCCCGGCGCAACGAGAAGACGTTGCTCGACGCGGCCGCCGCCGTCTTCGTCACCTCGGGGGTCGAGGCGCCGGTTCGCGACATCGCGGCCAAGGCGGGCGTCGGGATGGGCACGATCTACCGGCATTTCCCGACCAGGGCCGACCTCATCATCGCCGTCTACCGGCACCAGGTCGACGCGTGCGCCGAAGCCGGGCCGGAACTGCTGGCGTCGAGCGATTCCCCGTACGAGGCGTTGCGGCGCTGGATCGACCTCTTCGTCGATTTCCTGGTCACCAAACACGGCCTCGCGGCGGTCCTGCAGTCCGACAACGCCGGATTCGAGACGCTGCACGCCTACTTTCTCGACACTCTCTTGCCGGTGTGCGCCCGGTTGCTCGACGCCGCCGCGGAGGCGGGCGAGATCCGCTCCGATCTGGAGGCGCTCGAAGTGATGCGCGGCGTCGGGAACCTCTGCATCGGCGCCGAAAGCGATCCGCGCTACAACGCGCGCAAAATGGTCGGTGTCCTCATCGCGGGCCTTAGGACCTAGGTCCCCTTCGCAGCCGAACACGTGGTAATGGTCCACGAGGCAGGCTAAAACTCGACTATGGAACGTACGCAGTGTTGTGTGGTGGGGGGCGGTCCGGCGGGGATGGTGCTCGGACTCCTGTTGGCGCGAGCCGGGGTCGAGGTCACCGTTCTCGAAAAGCACAAGGATTTCTTCCGCGATTTCCGCGGCGACACGGTGCATCCGCCGACGCTGATGCTGCTCGACGAACTCGGCCTCGGCGAGCGGTTCGCGGAACTGCCGTCGAAACGGCTGGAGAAGATGCGGATGCGCATCGGCGACAGGACTATCGTCGCCGCCGATTTCAGCCGCGTTCCCGGGCGGCACAAGTACATCGCCATGGTCCCGCAATGGGATTTCCTGAACCTGCTCGCCGAAGCCGCGGCGGGGGAACCGGCGTTCACCCTGCGGATGGGGGCCGAGGTGCTCGGCCTGCGCGACGGAGGCGGCGTGCGCTACCGCGATTCCGATGGTGAGGAGCGGGAACTCGCCGCGCCGCTCGTGGTCGGCTGCGACGGCCGGGATTCCTTGATCCGCGCGGAAGCGGGACTCGTGCCGAAGGAGTACGAGGTGCCGATGGACGTCTGGTGGGTCCGGGTGCCCAAACTCGAAGACACCGGCAAAGAGGCCCAGGTGTTCGGCCGGTTCGAGGGCGGGCTCGCCGGCGTGACCATGGACCGCGGCGACTACTTCCAGACCTCGTACCTGATCCGGAAGGGGCAGGACGCCGCGCGGCGGGCCGAAGGGATCGACGAGTTCCGTGCCCGCATCGGCGGCCTGTTCGGCTGGAACGACGAGCAGGTGAGCGAGATCCGCGACTGGGACGACGTCAAACTGCTGAAGGTCCGGATGTCGAAGCTCCCGCACTGGTACTCCGGCCGGGTGCTCTGCATCGGCGACGCCGCGCACGCGATGTCGCCGGTCGGCGGGATGGGTGTCAACATCGCGGTGCAGGACGCCGTGGCGGCCGCCCGGATCCTCGCCGCCCCGCTGCTGCGCGGCACGCTGACCGCGCGGGATCTCGCCCGCGTGCAGCGCCGCCGGTCGGTGGCCGTCACGCTCGCCCAGAAGCAGCAACTGGTGGAGCACAAGATGCTCATCGAGCCCGCCCTCGACGGGACCCTGAACGAGCGGACCGTGCCGCTGCCGCTCCGGATTTCGGACCGCTTCCCGCAGCTCACCGCCTTCGGGGCCTTCATGGGCGGCATCGGCCCCCTACGCGAGAAGACCCCGGTCTTCGCCCGCCGCTGACCCCGCGATTCGGCACCTGATTGCGGTACTTGCACGCGCAAGTACCGCAACCAGGTGCCGAATCGCGCGCACAATGGAGGAGTGAGCGACCCACTGGCGGGCTTCGTCGGCTTCGCGGAGGCATTGCGCGAAGCCGGTTTGCCGTGCGACGCGCACCGAGTGCAGGCGTACCTCGGGGCCGTCGACGCGATCGACCTCGCCGATCCCGAGCAGCTCTACTGGGCCGGACGGCTTACGTTGTGCGCCGACCCCGACGACCTTCCGCGCTACGACGCCGCGTTCGACGGCTGGTTCACCGAAAAGGAACCCGGACCACGACGGCGAGGCAGGGAAGCGGCCCCGAAGCGGGCCAGGATCGCCAGCCTCGCGCAGGCGCCGGGACAGGGCGAGTCCGGCGCGGAGCCCGACGAACTCCGCGTGGCGGCGAGTGACGAAGAGATCCTGCGCCATCGCGACCTCGCCCAACTGAGCGTCGCCGAACGCGCTCACCTCCGGGAACTGCTCGCGAAACTGCGCCCGGCCCTCCCGTTGCGGTCTTCGCCCCGCCGTCGCGCCGCCCGGCGGGGCACTCTCGATCCGTCGCGCACGCTCCGGGCGATGCTGGCAGGCGGCGGCGAGCCCGTGCGCCTGGCGTACCGGCGGAAGGGCGTCAAACCACGCCGCGTCGTCTTCCTGATCGACGTCTCCGGCTCCATGGGGCCGTACGCCGACTCCCTGTTGCGGTTCGCGCACGTCGTGGCGCGGCGCGCTCCGGGCCGGGTCGAGGTGTTCACCCTGGGCACCCGGCTCACCAGGGTGTCCCGTCAGCTCCGGCTGCGCGATCCCGAGCACGCCATGCTCGCCGCGGCCGCCGCGGTCCCCGATTTCGCGGGCGGGACCAGGCTCGGCGAGACCCTGCGGGCGTTCCTCGACCGCTGGGGACAACGCGGCGTGGCCAGGCGGTCCGTGGTCACCGTGTTCTCGGACGGCTGGGAGCGGGGCGACCCCGGCCTGCTCGGCGAGCAGCTCGCCAGGCTGCGGCGGCTCGCGCACGTCGTATTCTGGGTGAATCCGCACGCGGGGCGGGCGGGTTACGCTCCCGTGCAGTCCGGCATCGTGGCCGCGCTCCCGTACCTCGATCGGCTGCTCGCCGGGCACAGCTTGGCCACATTGGAACGACTGCTGGTGGAGATCGCCGATGCGTGACGTACTGGACGAACTGCACCGCCGCTGGGCGGCAGGCGAGACGGTGGGGGTCGGCACCGTGGTGGCGACGTTCTCGTCGGCGCCGCGGAGCCCGGGGGCGGCGATGCTCGTGGCCCCGGACGGCACGGTCACCGGCAGCGTCTCCGGCGGCTGCGTCGAAGGCGCCGTCTACGAACTCGCGCAGCAGGTGGTCGCCGACCGCGCGCCCGTGTTGCAGCGCTACGGCGTCAGCGACGACGACGCGTTCGCCGTCGGGCTGACCTGCGGCGGGATCATCGACATCTACGTCCAGCACATCGACCGCGACTCGATGCCGGAGCTCGGCGATGTCGTCGAATCGGTCCACAGTGGACAGCCGGTCGCCGTGGTCACGGTGACCGAGCACGAACGGGAGGGCCTGGTCGGCGAGCATCTGATCGTCTGGCCGGACCGGGTCGCCGGTTCGCTCGGTTCGTCGCGAATGGACGACGCCGTCGTCGACGACGCGCGCGGCATGCTCGCCGGCGGCCGCACCGGAACCCTGCACTACGGGCCGGACGGGCAGCGCCGAGGCGAAGGGATGACGGTCTTCGTCAACTCCTTCGAACCGCCCGCGCGCCTGCTGGTCTTCGGCGCGATCGACTTCGCGGCCGCGATGGCGAAGATGGGCGCGTACCTCGGCTACCAGGTCACGGTCTGCGACGCGCGGCCCGTGTTCGCGACGAAGAGCCGGTTCCCCGACGCGCACGAGGTCGTCGTCGACTGGCCGCATCGCTATCTCGAGGCAGAAGCCGGCGCGGGCCGGATCGACGGCCGGACCGCGATCGCCGTGCTCACCCACGACCCGAAGTTCGACGTGCCGTTGCTGGAGGTCGCGTTGCGCCTCGACGTCGGCTACGTCGGCGCGATGGGTTCGCGCAAGACCCACGACGACCGGTTCGCGCGGCTGCGCGAGGCCGGGGTCACCGAGGCGGAACTCGGACGGCTGTCCTCGCCGATCGGCCTCGACCTCGGCGCACGGACCCCCGAGGAGACCGCGGTGTCGATCGCGGCGGAGATCATCGCGCTGCGGTGGAGCGGTTCGGGCTCGCGGCTCGCCGAACTCAGCGGCCGGATCCACGGCTGACGCCGGGCACCGGCACCGACTGGCTCGACTTGACCACCTCGAAGGCGGGCAGCGTCTCGAACCGTTTGACGTGCTGGTCGAACAGCTTCCTGGACAGGTACCGGCTCGCCTTGAGGTCCGGGCTGAGCAGGACGACGACGTAGTCCCACTGTCCGACGATGCTGTAGCAGTGCTGGACGCGACGCTCGGCCAGCATCCGCTTGCGGAAGGCCGTGTGGTGCTTCTCGTCGTCGTCGGTCAGCGCCACCAGGACGACCGACGTCATCCCCGCGCCGAGCGCGTCCGGATCGAGCACGGCGACCTCGGCGCGGATCACGCCCGTGGCGCGCAGCCGGGTCAGCCGTCGCTGGACCGCGCTGGGGGAGAGGCCGACGGCATCACCCAGGTCGTGCAGGGGACGCGCGGCGTCGGCCTGGACGAGGTCGAGCAGCAGGTGGTCGATCTCGTCGAGAGGCACGCAAGATTTTTGCACGCGAGCGGGAAAACTTACAATCGCCATGATCGGCTCCCGGCCTAGCTTGAGCGTCATGGACCTGAAGCTGGACAACGTCGCCGATGCGGCGAAGGTGATCGATCCCGTTTTCCTGAATTCCCCGCAGTACAGCGACGAACAGCTGAACGAACGGCTCGGCAGAAACGTGCTGGTGAAGATCGAGACGCTGAATCCGTTGCGCAGCTTCAAAGGCCGGGGCGCGGACTACTTCGCGGCCGGGCTGGAGCCGGGCACCACGATGGTGTGCGGCACCAGCGGCAACTTCGGGCAGGCCGTCGCGTTCGCCGCCCGTAAACGCGGTCTGCGGGCCGAGGTGTTCGTCCCCGCCGACATCTCCCCGGTCAAACTGCGGCGGATGAAGACCCTGGGCGCGCGGGTGCGCCGGGTCGACGGCGAGGCGAAGGTCGCCGCGGCCATCTTCGCCGCCGAAGCCCCGGATCGCGTCTTCGTGGTCGACGGCCGCGAGCCGGCGATCCCCGAAGGGGCGGGCACGATCGGACTGGAACTGGCGGAAGCGGGCGCCATCGACACGGTGGTGCTGCCGGTCGGCGACGGCGCGCTGATCGCCGGCGTCGCGCTCTGGCTCAAGGCACAGAAGCCGGACGTCCGGATCGTCGGTGTCGGGACGACCTCGGCGCAGGCGATGGCGACGAGCTGGCGGGCCGGTGAGCCGGTCACCGTCGACCGGGTGAACTCGTTCGCCGGTGGCATCTCGATCCGCTCCCCGCAACCCGAATCCGTCCGGCGCCTGCGCTCGCTCGTGGACGACTTCGTACTGGTCGAGGACGACGACCTGCGCGCGGCCATGCGGCTGGGCGCGGAAACCCTCGGCGTCCTCCCGGAACCGGCGGGGGCCGCGGGCCTGGCCGCGCTGACCGTGCACGACCTCCCCGGCGACCGGGTCGCCACCGTGGTCACCGGGGCGAACGCCCCCTGGCCTCCGGAATGGTGAGGACGACCTTCGCTGCAGTGATGAAGGGAGAGGGGAGGATTCGGGACGTCCAACGTCCCGAATTCTCCATCGTCGGCCTTCGGACTGGTCCGGCATAGGTAAGCGAATGTCGGTCCGCGCTCACCGACCTCGCCGGTCGCCTGATCACGCGGTCCGGTTGGTCGTGAGTGGTGATTCGGGTTCTGGCGAGCCTCTGCTTAGGTACCTACTGTGTGACCTGCGACGTTTCTTGCGTGATGCCGGGTTTGAAGTACATGAAGGACGCCTTCCTGTACTTAGGCGCAAGGATGGGGTCCTTCATGTACTGGGGGTGCGCGTGAAGGCCCCCTTCCCTGCTCTTCGGCGCTTCCCACGGCCCGGCGTCGAACTCCTATGTCGTGGAGGGGCCCCGTTCTGATGGGTAGGGGGGAAAAGGGGCCCTAAAACAAAACAAAAAGATATCA
>NZ_JBIUAQ010000043.1:0-52424 GCF_044547565.1 Amycolatopsis sp. NPDC052450
CGGGCGGGGGCGTGGGCGGCGGGGGGGGGGGGGGGGGGCGCGCCCGCCCCCCCCCCCCCCCCCCCCCCCCCCCCCCCCCCCCCCCCGCCTACGAAAGGTGAGGTCCATGCTGCCCCTTCTCGCACCCGGCGCGGTGCGCCCGCGTGACGACCGCGACCACGCGGACCGCATCGCCCTGTCGGCCGCGACGACCGACGGGGTGCACATGCGCACCGAGGACGTCCGTGCCTGGATCACCGAACGCCGTGACGCCAACGTCTTCCACGTCGAGCGCATCCCCTTCGCGGAGCTGGACCAATGGCGGTTCGAGGGCGTGACCGGCAATCTCGTGCACAGCAGCGGACGGTTCTTCGCCATCGAGGGCCTGCACGTGATCGAGCACGACGGCCCGCACGGCGACGGCCCGTACCGCGAATGGCGGCAGCCGGTCATCAAACAGCCCGAAGTGGGCATTCTCGGCATCCTCGCCAAGGAGTTCGGCGGCGTCCTGCATTTCCTGATGCAGGCCAAAATGGAGCCGGGGAACCCCAATCTGGTGCAGCTTTCGCCGACCGTGCAGGCCACCCGCAGCAATTACACCAAGGCGCACGGCGGGACGAACGTCAAGCTGATCGAGTACTTCGCGCCGCCCGATCCCGAGCGGGTCATCGTCGACGTCCTCCAGGCGGAGCAGGGTTCGTGGTTCTTCCACAAGTCCAATCGGAACATGATCGTCGAGACGATCGACGACGTGCCGATGTGGGACGACTTCTGCTGGCTCACCCTCGGCCAGATCGCGGAGCTGATGCACGAAGACGAGACGATCAACATGAACGCCAGGAGCGTGCTGTCCTGCCTGCCGTACCACGACACGGCCCCCGGCGCGCTGTTCTCCGACATCCAGCTCCTGTCGTGGTTCACGAACGAACGTTCCCGCCACGACGTCCGCGCGCGGCGGATCCCGCTCGTCGACGTCTGCGACTGGAAGCAAGGCGTCGAAGCGATCGAGCACGAGGACGGCCGGTACTTCAAGGTCCTCGCGGTCGCGGTGAAGGGCGGTAATCGCGAGAAGATCAGCTGGACCCAGCCGCTGCTGGAATCCGTCGGCATGGGCGTCGTCGCGTTCCTCGTGCGCGAGATCGACGGCGTGCCGCATGTGCTGGTCCACGCCCGCGCCGACGGCGGCTTCCTGGACACGGTCGAGCTGGCGCCCACGGTCCAGTGCACCCCCCAGAACTACGCGCATCTGCCCAGGGAGGACCGGCCGCCGTTCCTCGACTTCGTCCAGGACGCCCCGCGGTCGCGAATCCGTTACGAGGCAGTACATTCCGAAGAGGGCGGCCGCTTTCTCAACGTCCGGGCCCGCTATCTCGCGGTCGAGGCCGACGACACCGTCGAGGCGCCGCCCGGCTACGCCTGGGTCACCCCTGGCCAGCTCACCGCGCTCACCCGGCACGGGCATTACGTCAACGTCGAAGCCCGCACCCTGCTCGCCTGTATCAACGCCGCGACGGCACAGCCTCAAGGAGACGCATGACCCAGCTGATCACGGTCCTCGGGGCGTCGGGTTTCGTCGGCTCGGCCGTCACCCGCGCGCTGGCGCGGCAGCCGATCCGGTTGCGCGCGGTTTCGCGCCGGAAACTCGAACCCCCGCCCGGCCAGGCCGAAACGACGGTCGTCGCCGCCGATCTCACCGACCGCGCGGCGCTCGCCGAAGTGGTCGCGGGTTCGGACGCGATCGTGTACCTGCTCCTGGCGGACGGCGGCTGGCGGGCGGCCGAGACCGAAGAAGCCGAACGCGTGAACCTTGGCGTGATGCGGGATCTCGTCGACGTCGCCGGTGCAGCCGGAGGGAAACCGCCGTTGGTGATCTACGGCGGTGCCGCGTCACAGGTCGGCGTGCCGCCGCGGGAACCGCTCGACGGAAGTGAGACCGACGCCCCGGCGACCCCGTACGACAAGCAGAAACTGGCGGCGGAAGACGTCCTCAAGAAGGCCACGGCCGAGGGCCGCGTGCGCGGGATCAGCCTGCGGCTGCCCACGGTGTTCGGCGAGAACCCGGCCGAAGGCGCGAACCACGACCGGGGTGTCGTGTCCGCGATGGCGCGGCGGGCACTCGACGGCCACGACCTCACCATCTGGGGCGACGGCACCGTCCGGCGCGACCTGGTCCACGTCGAGGACATCGCGGCGGCGTTCACCGCGGCCCTGGCAGGCCCGGATCCGCTGGTGGGCGGTCATTGGCTGCTCGGCGCGGGGCGCGGCGACCAGCTGGCCGACGTGTTCCGGCTCGTGGCGAAGGAAATGGCCGAGCACACCGGACGCGGCCCGGTGGACGTGACCTGTGTGGCGCCGCCGTCGCACGCGCCGGAGACGGATCTTCGCAGCGTCACCATCGATTCCACGCCGTTCCGGGCGATCACCGGCTGGCGTCCGGAGATCTCACTGCCCGAAGGAGTGCGTCGCACCGTCGCCGCGCTGACCACCCCAGTTCACGGAAAGGCTCGCACATGACCACGCGCGTTTGGGACTATCTCGCCGAATACGAGACCGAGCGGCTCGATCTGCTGGACGCGGTCGAGACGGTCTTCAACTCGGGGCAGCTCGTGCTCGGCGCCAGCCTGCGCGGTTTCGAAGCGGAATTCGCCGCGTACCACGGGGCCGCGCATTGCGTCGGCCTCGACAACGGGACCAACGCGATCAAGCTCGGCCTCCAGGCACTGGGCGTCGGCCCCGGCGACGAGGTGATCACGGTGTCGAACACCGCCGCCCCGACCGTGGTCGCCATCGACGGCACCGGCGCCACCCCGGTCTTCGTCGACGTCCGCGAGGACGACTTCCTGATGGACACCGGCCAGGTCGAAGCCGCGATCACCGAGCGCACCAAATGCCTGCTGCCCGTGCACCTGTACGGCCAGTGCGTGGACATGGCCCCGCTCAAGGCACTCGCCGCGAAGCACGGGCTGTCCATTTTGGAGGATTGCGCCCAGGCGCACGGGGCCCGGCAGAACGGCACGGTCGCGGGGTCGACCGGCGACGCGGCCGCGTTCTCCTTCTATCCCACCAAGGTGCTCGGCGCGTACGGCGACGGCGGCGCGGCCATCACCTCGGACGAAGCGGTCGACCGCAAACTGCGCCGGCTGCGGTACTACGGCATGGAAGAGCGCTACTACACGATCGAGACGCCCGCCCACAACAGCCGTCTGGACGAGGTCCAGGCCGAGATCCTGCGCCGCAAACTCAAACGGCTCGACGCGTACACGGCAGGCCGCCGGGCCGTCGCGCAGCGCTATGTCGACGCCCTCGGCGACACCGGGCTGAAGCTGCCGAAGACCGTCCCGGGCAACGAGCATGTGTACTACGTGTACGTGGTGCGGCACCCGCGTCGTGACGACATCATCGAGCGCCTCAAGGCCTACGACATCCACCTGAACATCAGCTACCCGTGGCCGGTGCACACGATGACCGGATTCGCCCACCTCGGCTACGAGACGGGTTCGCTGCCGGTCACCGAGAAACTGGCGGGCGAGATCTTCTCGCTGCCGATGTACCCCGCGCTTTCCCCGGATCTGCAGGACAAGGTCATCCACGCGGTCCGCGAAGTCCTGTCCACCCTCTGACCACCCCGAGCACAGGAGCAAGCCGTGCAAGCACGCAAACTCGCCGTCGAAGGCGCGATCGAGTTCACCCCTCGCGTCTTCCCCGACGACCGGGGCCTGTTCGTCTCGCCGTTCCAGGAGGAGGCCTTCATCGAGGCCCACGGCGGCCCGCTCTTCCCGGTGGCGCAGACGAACCACAGCATGTCCAAACGCGGTGTCGTGCGGGGAATCCACTACACGGTGACGCCGCCGGGGATCGCGAAGTACGTCTACTGCGCGCGCGGCAAGGCGCTGGACATCGTGGTGGACATCCGGGTCGGCTCGCCGACGTTCGGCAAATGGGACGCGGTCCTGATGGACCAGCAGGACTACCGGACGATGTACTTCCCCGTCGGCGTGGGCCACGCCTTCGTGGCGCTCGAAGACGACACCGTCATGTCGTACATGCTTTCCGCGGGCTACGTGGCGAAGAACGAACTCGCCCTTTCGGCCCTGGACCCCGCACTGGGGCTGCCGATCGACGCGGGTGTCCAACCCACGCTGTCCGAACGGGACGAAGCGGCCATCACGCTCGCCGAAGCGGAGCGGCAGGGGCTGCTCCCGGACTACGCGACCAGCCTGGAACTCGACCGGCAGCTCTCCGGAGTCCCGCTCTCCGCCTGAGACTCCCGCGCTGCGCCTGCTGCTCCCAATGTGGCATTGGGGACGCTAGACGTCCCCAATGCCACATTGGGAGCGCGGGCTCCAGGTGCATGGGATCGCAGGTCCGTGAAGGACTCCTTACCTACCTTGAGGGTTGGGAAGGGCCCTTCACCGCATGACTCTGGTGCCCTGCCGAGCAGAACGTTGCGAAAGTGGCTTTCGCAACACCTCGCCAGGCACTGGCGACTCGCGCGGACACACCCCGCCTAACTCTCACCAAAAAGCACCCCGCCGACGAGGGCATCACGGAACCCGACACGGCGTCGCCGAACCGGCGGCGCCGACCGTGATGCCCTCGGCGGTGTGGGCGCCTGACCGGGTAATCGATATCCAGGGCGGGCCGGGCGCACCGGTCCGCCGGGGGAAGGACGCCGAACTTGACGACCGATGGCCTACGGCAGTCATTGGACACTTCGAACGAGAAAGAACCGGTCGCGTTCCGCGGCTGGGTGAGACGGAATCAGCGGTGGTTGTTCGCCTGCGTCGTGATCGCGCTGCTCACGCAGATGGCGATAGCGATGTTCACCACCGCCGTGGAACAGTCACCGACCATCGACGAGCCCGTCTACGTCGGCACCGCGGTGGTCTACCTGGAAGAACACAGTCTGCGGTACAACCCCGAGCATCCACCGCTCGGCAAGCTGATCATCGCGACCGGCGTGGCCTTCACCGACCCGAAGATCGCGCCCGGGTTCGCCGGCCACGAGTGGGAACTCGGCAAGCACGTCGTCTACGAGGCCGGCAACCATCCGGACCGGTTGATGCTGTTCGCGCGGCTGCCGGTGATCCTGCTGACGCTGTTGTTCGGGCTGGTCGTCTTCGCGTTCGCGTCCGACCTGGTCGGCCGTGTGGGCGGGCTGGTGGCGCTCACCCTGTTCACCTTCTCGCCCGACGTCATCGCGCACGGATCGCTGGCGACGCTCGACGTGCCGGTGGCCGGTTTCCTGCTGACGTCGGTCTGGCTGGTGTGGCGAGCCCGGCTGCGACCCGCCCTCTATCTCCCGCTCGCCGGACTCGCCCTCGGCGCGGCGACGGCGACGAAGGTGCTTTCCCTGGTGGCGGCTCCGGTGCTGGTCCTGCTGGCCGTGCTGTCCGTCTGGCACGCGCGCCGCGCCCGCGGGCTCGACCTGAAAAGCCCGGCCCTGCTGATCGGACGCGGCGTGCTGGCGGCCGCGGGGATGGCGCTGATCGCTCTCGCCGTGGTGTGGGCCTCGTACCTCGTCGTGGATCCGCGGCTGCACTGGGAGACGCCGTCGGGAATGCAGCCGCTCCACGGGATGCGCACCCTCGTCGAGTGGCTCCCGTTCCCTCGGCCGTTGCGCGACGGGATGCGTTTCCAGTTCGAACTCGAAGACCACGTGTGGCACAACTTCTTGTTCGGCAGGCATTACACCGGTTCGCTCTGGTACTACGGTCCGGCCGCGCTGCTGGTGAAGACACCGCTGGGCGCGATGGCCGTCTGGCTGGCCGGCGCCGCCGTGCTGCTGTCGGTCCGACAGTTGCGTCCGGCGGCACCGTACGTGCTCATCCCGACGGCCGTGCTGATGGCCACGGCCATGGTCATCGTCCGTGACAACGGCGTGCGGTACCTGGCTTTCGCGCCGATGTTCCTGGCCGTCGCGGCGGCCACGGTGGTCGTCGTACGACGGCAATGGGTGAAGGTGGCCGCGGTGGTCCTGGTGGCTTTCGCCGCTGTCAGCTCGCTGATGACGTTCCCGTACTACCTCCCGTACTCCAACGAAGCCTTCGGTGGCGCGGAGAACACCCATCGGTACCTGCTCGACTCGAACGTCGACTGGGGCCAGGATCTGCGTCGGCTCGCGAATCGCCTGAAGCAGGATTACGCCGGTGAGCGGACGTGGCTCGTGTACCAGGGGAGCGGTTTGCCGTCCTACTACGGCATCGACGCCGCGAACCCGCTGACGGTGCCCGCGGATCAGGTGCACGGGGTGCTCGCCGTTTCGGATTCCGCGGTCCTCAGCGCCTTCGACGATCCCCTGGGCGGCGGCGGAACCGGCGGAGGCGGGCAGGTCGCCGGCGCGACCGGTGACCTCGGCACGCTGCTCGCCGGCAGTACTCCGGTCGAGAGGGTGGGCCACTCCATGACGATCTACCGCCGCCCCTGACGCGACGATTCCCTTGCCCAGAAGGCGAACTCGCGAATGGACCGACGGGCCTTGGACGCGTTGACCGCCGAGATCACGGAAGCCTAATTTCGGAAATGTCCACTGAGATTCGCGAAAGGTGAGACCAATGCCCGCTGCGCGGTTCAAGCAGCTGCTTCGTAGCAAGCTCAGAACATGGGGGTGGATGTACCGATGACTGCCATCATCGAACCGGCCGAGGAGCTCTCCGTCCTCACCGGACTCACCGAGATCACCCGGTTCGCCGGGGTGGGGACGGCGGTTTCCGCGTCGTCCTACTCGCAATCCGAACTTCTCGAAATCCTCGACATCGAGGATCCGAAGATCCGCTCGATCTTCCTCAACAGCGCCATCGACCGGCGTTTCCTCACCCTGCCGCCGGAGGGTCCCGGCGGCGCCCGCGCGGCGGAACCGCAGGGCGACCTGCTCGACAAGCACAAGAAGATCGCCGTCGACATGGGCTGCCGGGCGCTGGAAGCCTGCCTGAAGTCGGCCGGAGCGACACTTTCGGACCTGCGTCACCTGTGCTGTGTCACCTCGACCGGTTTCCTTACCCCCGGGCTGAGCGCGCTGATCATCCGAGAGCTGGGCATCGACCCGCATTGCAGCCGTTCGGACATCGTCGGCATGGGCTGCAACGCCGGACTGAACGCGCTCAACGTGGTCTCGGGCTGGTCCGCGGCCCATCCGGGCGAACTCGGCGTCGTCCTGTGCAGTGAGGCGTGTTCCGCCGCCTACGCCCTCGACGGCACCATGCGGACCGCCGTGGTCAACAGCCTTTTCGGCGACGGATCCGCGGCCCTCGCGCTCATTTCCGGCGACGGACGCGTGCCGGGTCCGCGCGTCCTGAAGTTCGCCAGCTACATCATCACCGACGCCGTCGACGCGATGCGCTACGACTGGGACCGTGACCAGGACCGGTTCAGTTTCTTCCTCGACCCGCAGATTCCTTACGTGGTCGGCGCGCACGCCGAAATCGTCATCGACCGGCTGCTGTCCGGGACGGGCCTGCGCCGCAGCGACATCGGCCACTGGCTGGTGCACTCGGGCGGGAAGAAGGTGATCGACGCCGTCGTCGTCAACCTCGGCCTGAGCCGGCACGACGTCCGCCACACCACCGGTGTGCTCCGTGACTACGGGAACCTTTCCAGCGGCTCCTTCCTCTTCTCCTTCGAGCGGCTCGCCGACGAAGACGTCGCCCGCCCGGGGGACTACGGCGTGCTCATGACCATGGGGCCTGGCTCCACAATCGAAATGGCGCTTATTCAATGGTGACGCGTAACGAAATCAAGGGCGAACTGGTGCTGCGCTTCGACGGTTCCCGTCCGCTGTCCGCCGCGGCGGTCGAGGAGATCGACGGCCTCTGTGACCGTGCCGAGGACCAGCGTGAACCGGGGCCGGTCGCCATCCACGTCACGGGCGCCCCGCCCGCCGACTGGGCGAAGGGGCTGGCGGTCGGCCTTGTCTCCAAATGGGAACGGGCCGTGCGCCGGTTCGAGCGGCTCGGCAGGCTCACGGTCGCGGTGGCGTCGGGCGAATGTGCCGGAATGGCACTGGATCTGCTGCTCGCCGCCGACATCCGGATCGCCGAACCGGGCACCCGGTTGCGGCTCGCCTGGGCGGGCGGCGGTGCCTGGCCGGGGATGAGCGTCTACCGGCTCACCCAGCAGGCCGGAGCGGCCGCTGTGCGGCGGGCCGTGCTGGTCGGCACCCCGATCGAGGCGGATCGCGCGCTCGCCCTCGACCTGATCGACGAGGTGTCCGACGACCCGGCGAAGACGCTGGCCGAGCTGGCCCGGGTCACGGACGGACCCGAAACGGCGATCCGCCGCCAGCTGATCTTCGAAGCGGGTTCGACCACCTTCGAGGAGGCGCTCGGTTCCCACCTGGCGGCGGCCGACCGGGCCTTGCGGCGGGAAGCCAAGTCGTGACAACGGGTTCGCCAGGGCTCGGTCTCCGGGCCCTGGCGGGGGAGGCCCACCGGGTCGACAACGACGCCCGTGCCCGGCGCACGGCGTTCGTCGGGGCGCACGCCGAAGACATCTACGACGAACTCACCGGCGGCCGGACGCGGTATCTGCGCATCGACGAACTCGTCCGGGCCGCCGCCCTCGCCTTTCCCGGTCTGGTGCCGTCGGAAGAGCAGATGGCGGCCGAGCGGTCGCGTCCGCAGGCGGAGAAGCTGGGGCGCGAGATCGACCAGGGCATCTTCCTGCGCGGGATCCTGCGCGCGCCGAAGGCCGGTCCGCATCTGCTCGACGCCATGCTGCGGCCCACCGCCAGGGCGCTGCGGCTGCTGCCCGAGTTCGCCGAGACCGGTGTCCTGCAACTGGAGGCCGTCCGGCTGGAACGCCGTGACGGCGTCGCGTACCTGACCCTGTGCCGCGACGACTGCCTGAACGCCGAGGACGCCCAGCAGGTCGACGACATGGAGACCGCGGTCGACCTGGTGCTGCTCGATCCGTCCGTCCGGGTGGGACTGTTGCGGGGCGGGGTGATGAGTCATCCGCGGTACGTGGGGCGCCGGGTGTTCTGCGCGGGGATCAACCTCAAGAAACTCAGCTCCGGAGACATCCCGCTCGTCGATTTCCTTCTGCGCCGGGAAATGGGCTACCTCCAGAAGATCTTCCGCGGGTTGCTCACGGACGCCTCGTGGCAGTCCCGGCTGACCGACAAGCCCTGGATGGCGGCCGTGGATTCCTTCGCCATCGGCGGCGGGACACAGCTCCTGCTGGTCTTCGACCATGTCCTGGCGGCGTCCGACGCGTACCTCAGCCTGCCCGCGGCGAAGGAGGGGATCATCCCCGGCGCGTCGAACTTCCGGCTTTCCCGCATCGCCGGGCCGCGGGTGGCCCGGCAGGTGATCCTCGGCGGGCGGCGGCTCCAGGCAGGCGAACCCGACGCCAAGTCCATTGTGGACGAAGTGGTCCCGCCGGAGGAGATGGACGCGGCGATCGACCACGCGCTCGCGCGGCTCGACGGGGAAGCCGTGGTGGCCAACCGGCGCATGTTGAACCTCGCCGAGGAACCGCCGGAGGAATTCCGCCGGTACATGGCCGAATTCGCGCTCCAGCAGGCTTTGCGCATCTACGGCGCGGACGTGATCGGCAAGGTGGACGGTTTCGCGGTGGGCTCGCGATGAGTGAGACCGGGGTGCGGTACGAGAAAAAGGACCACGTCGCGTACGTGACGATGGACCGGCCCGAGGTGCTGAACGCGATGGACCGGCGGATGCACACGGAACTCGCCGGGATCTGGGACGACGTCGAAGCCGACGACGACATCAGAGCGGTGGTCCTGACCGGCGCCGGAGACCGCGCCTTCTCCGTCGGCCAGGACCTCAAGGAACGCGCGCGGCTGACCGAGGAAGGCGTCGAGGCCTCGACGTTCGGCAGTGGCGGTCAGCCGGGGCATCCCCGGCTGACCGACCGGTTCACGCTGTCCAAACCGGTGGTCGCCAGGGTGCACGGCTACGCGCTGGGCGGCGGTTTCGAACTGGTGCTCGCCTGCGACATCGTCGTCGCCTCCGAGGACGCGGTCTTCGCGTTGCCGGAGGTCCGCCTCGGCCTGATCGCCGGGGCGGGCGGCGTGTTCCGGTTGCCGCGACAACTTCCGCAGAAGGTGGCGATGGGCTATCTGCTGACCGGGCGCGGAATGGACGCGGCGACGGCGCTTCGCCACGGGCTGGTGAACGAAGTCGTACCGTTCGCCGAACTGGATCGGTGCGTCGCGGAATGGACGGACAGCCTCGTGCGCGCCGCTCCGCTTTCGGTCCGCGCGATCAAGGAGGCCGCGCTGCGCTCGCTGGACCTCCCGCTCGAAGAGGCGTTCAAAACCTCTTATCCGTGGGAAGAACGCCGACGGCGCAGCGCCGACGCGAGCGAAGGAGCCCGTGCCTTCGCCGAAAAACGGGAGCCGATCTGGACCGGTCGCTGAATCGGGTTGGACCATTGTTCCGAGTGGCGGATGGTGGAAGATTCCGGGTAAGCGAATTCTCGCTCGAGCAAATGCCGGGCTTGCCTTTCCCTTCACCCGAGACCGCCGACCGGGCCGGGAAATCCCGGCTTTCCCGCCCGCCCGGTGACGGCAGAAATCCTGGACATCTGTGATGACAACCATCGCCGCGGTCGAACTCGACAACCAGCGCATCGACCGCATGGTCCCCTTGGTCACCCCCGCCCTGCTGCACCACGAACTGCCGCTCAGCCCCACCGCGGCCGACACGGTGCGGCAGGGCAGGGAAAACGTCCTCCGTGTCCTCGACGGCACGGACGACAGGCTGCTCGTGATCGCCGGGCCCTGTTCCATCCACGATCCCGCCGCGGCCCTCGAATACGCCGACCGCCTCGCCGCCCTCGCCGGCCGCTACGTCAACGACCTCCTCGTCGTGATGCGCGTGTACTTCGAAAAGCCCCGCACGGTCGGCGGCTGGAAAGGCCTCATCAACGACCCGCACCTCGACGGCACCGGTGACGTCAACCGCGGCCTGCGCATCGCGAGGGATCTGCTCCTCGAACTCGCCGAGGGCGGCCTGCCCGCCGCGTGCGAGTGGCTGGACACCACCATCCCGGCCTATCTCGCCGACACCGTTTCGTGGGGCGCGATCGGCGCCCGCACGGTGGAAAGCCAGAACCACCGCATGCTGGCCAGCGGCCTGTCCATGCCGGTCGGCTTCAAGAACCGCCGCGACGGCGACGTCACCGTCGCGGTCGACGCGATCCGCGCCGCCGAGGCGCGCCACGTCGTCCCCGGTGTCGACCCCAGCGGGCTGCCCGCCATCCTGCACACCGTCGGCAACCCGGACTGTCACGTCGTCCTGCGCGGCGGCAACAGCGAGCCGAACCACAATCCCGCGTCCGTCCGCGCGACGCTCACCGCCCTGCAGAACGCGGGCCTGCCCCGCCGTGTGGTGATCGACGCCAGCCACGACAACAGCCGCAAGGACCATCTCCGGCAGGCCGTCGTCGCCGGCCAGATCGCCGAACAGATCAAGAACGGCCAGCGCGGCATCGTCGGCGTCATGCTCGAATCCAACCTCCAGGCCGGCCGCCAGGATCTCCACCCCGACCGGCCGCTCACCTACGGCCAGTCCATCACGGACGCCTGCATCGACCTCGCCGCCACCCAGGAGGTCTTCCAGACCCTCGCCGCCGCGACCGCCGCCCGCCGGGCCGGTGCGAAGTGACTACCTGATCGCCTCGGCACACCCCATCGCCGTGTTCGGCGCGGCGTCGCCGCGGGTGCGCCGGAGATGCGCCTCGCCCCAGACCCGGACCTCCTCGACCACGGGCAGGACCGTGGCCCCGTAGGGCGTGAGGCGGTAGATGACGCGCGCCGGGACCGGCCCGGTGACCACACGTTCGACGAGTCCGTCGGCCTCGAGTTCGCGCAACTGTTCGGCCAGCACCTTGGGCGTGATCGGGGCGCCCCGGCGGCGAAGGCCGGCGAAATGGGACTCGCCGTGGGCGAGCCAGTACAGCAGGGTCAGCTTCCATTTCCCGCCGATCGCGGCGAACGCCGCGGCCATCGGACAGCCGGGCAGCGGGTTGGGACGCGAAAGGTTACCCGCAGGTGCCTTCTTGTTCATGGCCGTCCTCCGCTCGGATAGTCGGACCATGACGGTGCCATACAAACGAATCCTGACAGTGGGCCTTTCGGCTCTCCTCCTGATCGCGACTGTGGTCTCTCCCGCGGCGTCGGTCGCTTCAGTCGCTTCGGTTCCCGATGCGCAGCGAGCGTTCGACTGGGAAATCGGGACCTGGCGGTCCACGGTGCGGGTGCTCGCCGAACCGCTTTCCGGCTCTGCGGACCAGTGGCTCCAGTTCGACGGCACCAGCACCGTGCGCCCGCTCATCGACCGGCGGGCGAACGTCCTCGAGTTCGCGGTCTCGGGGCCGGACGGCCGCATCGACGCGCTCAACCTGCGGCTGTACGAACCGCAGGCCCAGCGGTGGAGCCTGACCTTCGTCAACATGCGCGACGGCCTGCTCACCCCGGCGGTCCACGGCGGCTTCCGCGACGGTGCCGGCGAGTTCCACGGCGACGACCGGCTCGGTGACCGGCCGATCAAGGTGCGCTTCCTCATCAGCCGGCAAGGTCCGGACGTGGCGAGGTTCGAGCAGGCGTTCTCGGCCGACGGCGGGACGACCTGGGAGACGAACTGGGTCGCCGTGGACCACCGCGTCCGCCGGTGAGCCCTCGGTCGAGCGGGTCGTGAGTGGCGATTCGGGTTCTGGCGAGCCTCTGCTTAGGTACCTACTCCTTGACCTGCGGCGTTTCTTGCGTGATGCCGGGTTTGAAGTACATGAAGGCCCCCTTTCCCTGCTCTTCGGCGCTTCCCACGGCCCGGCGTCGAACTCCTATGTCGTGAAGGGCCCCTTTGAGACGGTGAAGGTCTCAAAGGGGCCCTTCACGACATCCCCGCGACCGCGACAACTCACGCGAGCGCCTGACGGGAGTCCTTCAGGTACTGAGGGAAGGTGTGAAGGTCGAGTTTCCTCGGCTGAGCCGAGGGGAGGGGGCCTTCACGCTGCTGGTGCCTGGGGGGGCGACCGTGGCGATTACCGAGTCCGAGGCAGGGCAGCAACCGCAGCCTCAACCACGTGGTACCTAAGACACCCTTGGTTTTGACCCCATTCGCCACTCACGACCGGTCGGGCCAACGCCCCCTGGCCTCATGAATGGTGAGGAAGGCTCTCGCCGCTGCGAAAGCCTGTACAGAATGGACACTCACCGTATCTTCGCTCCTGCGTCGCTATTCCTCCTATGCGACCGCATTTGCGGAGCCGTTCGCGAGTCACCCCCTGGTGGGGGTTGCCCTGACCGGCCCTGAGTAGCACGCTCGACTGTGAGTCCGATCACGGTCGCCCCGGGGTCGGTCCGTGACAACCGAATGACCGGCCGCTCCCGAACGACCCCGGACCAGCGCGGGGTTTCTCTTGCTTTTGGAGGCCTGATGCGCATCACCGTCACCGTCGACGGAACCACCTACACAGACGACGTCGAGCCCCGAACCCTGCTCGTGCACCATCTGCGCGAACGGGTCGGGAAGGTAGGCACCGTGGTCGGTTGCGACACCAGCAACTGCGGGGCCTGCACCGTCCACCTCGACGGGCACAGCGTGAAATCCTGTTCGGTACTCGCGGTCCAGGCCGACGGCTGCGAGGTCACCACGATCGAAGGACTCGCCCGCGACGGCGAACTGCATCCGGTGCAGAAGGCCTTCCACGAGAATCACGCGCTCCAGTGCGGTTTCTGCACTCCAGGCATGATCATGCAGTCGATCGATCTGCTCGCCGACAATCCCGATCCGGACGAGAAGGCCGTCCGCGAAGGGCTCGAAGGCAACCTGTGCCGCTGCACGGGCTACCAGAACATCGTCCGCGCGGTCCGCGACGCCGCCCACCAGATGCGGCCCGGTGCCGGTCCCGAGGCCGAGCGGCTCGCCTCGGACACCGCTTCCCGTGTCGGCGCGGGTGGTGAGTGATGACCTCCACGATCGAACCGGAGGTCGGCAAGTCCCGTCGCCGCAAGGAGGACGAGCGCCTCATCACCGGCAGGACCCGCTGGACCGACAACCTGACCCTGCCCGGCATGTTGCATCTCGCGGTGCTCCGCAGCCCGTTCGCGCATGCCAAGATCGTCTCGATCGACGTCACCGAGGCGAAGTCCGCGCCGGGTGTGGTCGCGGTGTTCACTGGGAAGGACCTCGACCCGGAGAGCGCCATCGGCATGCCGTGCGCGTGGCCGATCACCCCGGACATGAAGTCGCCGAGGCGGCCCATCCTCGCCTCGGACACGGTGAACTTCGCCGGTGAGGGTGTCGCGGTGGTCGTCGCCCGGACGTCGGCCGAAGCGCACGACGCGCTCGAGTCGATCGACGTCGAGTACGACGAACTGCCGGTCGTGCTCGGGCTCGAAAACGCGCTCGCCGAGGGCGCGCCGCTGGTGCACGAGGACCTCGGCACGAACCAGAACGCCGTATGGGTCTTCGATTCCGCCGGCGCGGGAACGGGAACCGATGTCGAGGACGCGATCGCGAACTCCGAAGTCGTCCTCAAACGGCGTTTCCGTCAGCAGCGGCTGGTGCCGGCGTTCATGGAACCGCGGGCGTGCGTCGTCGACCCGACGGGCAGCCAGCTGGTCATGTGGTCGGCCACCCAGGTCCCGCACATCCTCAAGACGATGACCGCGGCCACGCTGGGCCTCCCCGAGCACAAGGTGCGGGTGATCGCGCCCGACGTCGGCGGCGGGTTCGGCGGCAAGATCGCCGTGCTGCCCGAGGAGATGATGTCGACGCTCATCGCCCAGCGGCTCGGCAAACCGGTCAAGTGGAACGAGTCCCGGTCGGAGACGATGGTCGCCGCGCACCACGGCCGCGACCAGATCCAGGACCTCACCATCACCGCGAACCGCGACGGCACGGTGACCGGCCTCAAGGTCGAACTGCTCGCAGACATGGGCGCGTACCTCGGCCTCGTCGGCCCCGGCGTGCCGATTCTCGGCGCGTTCATGTTCAACGCGATCTACAAGTTCCCGGCGTACCATTTCTCCTGCACCAACGTGTTCACCAACACCACGCTCACCGACGCGTATCGCGGCGCCGGGCGGCCGGAGGCCACGTTCGGCATCGAGCGGATGATGGACGAACTCGCCGTCGAGCTGGGCATGGACCCGCTGGAGATCCGCGAGAAGAACTGGATCAAGCACGAGGAGTTCCCGTTCACCACGGTGGCCGGGCTGACCTACGACTCGGGCGACTACGAGGCCGCGACCGCCAAGGCCAAGCAGCTCTTCGACTACGACGGCCTTCGCCGCGAACAGAAGGAACGACGGGAATCGGGCGACCCGGTCCAGCTCGGCATCGGCATCTCGACGTTCACCGAGATGTGCGGTCTCGCGCCGTCGCGGGTGCTCGGTTCGCTGGACTACGCGGCAGGCGGCTGGGAGCACGCGGAGATCCGGGTGCTGCCGACCGGCAAGATCGAGGTCATCACCGGCGCCTCCGCGCACGGCCAGGGCCACGAGACGGCGTGGAGCCAGATCGTCGCCGACAAACTCGGCATCCCGTTCGAGGACATCGAGGTCATCCACGGTGACACCCAGTCCTCGCACAAGGGCATGGACACCTACGGCTCGCGGTCGCTGGTGGTCGGCGGGATCGCCGTGGTCAAGGCGGCGGACAAGGTGCTCGCCAAGGCCAAGCCGATCGCGGCGCATCTGATGGAGTGCGCCGAGGACGATCTCGAATTCTCGGCGGGCAAGTTCTCGGTCAAGGGCACGGATTCCTCGACGTCCATCCAGGACATCGCGTGGGCCGTGTTCTCGGCGCACAACCTGCCGGACGGCGTCGAACCCTCGCTGGATTCGTCGGACACGTTCGATCCGGAGAACTTCTCCTTCCCGCACGGCACGCATCTGTGCGCGGCCGAGGTCGACACCGAGACCGGGCGTGTGCGGTTGCGTTCCTATGTCTGTGTCGACGACGTCGGCGTGGCCGTCAATCCGCTGATCGTCGAAGGCCAGGTGCACGGCGGGCTCGCGCAGGGCATCGCGCAGGCGTTGTTCGAGGAGGCCGTCCACGACGAAGGCGGCACGCTGACCACCGGGACGTTCGCCGACTACCTGCTCCCGTCGGCGGCGGACCTGCCCAGCTTCACCACCGACCGCACCGAGACACCGTCGACGACGAACCCGTTGGGTGCCAAGGGAGTCGGCGAGGCGGGCACGATCGCCTCGACCCCGGCGGTGGTCAACGCCGTCATCGACGCCGTCCGGCACTTCGGGGTGAACGACATCGAAATGCCGTTGACCCCGATGCGGGTCTGGCACGCCGTCCAGCACGGGTCGGCCGCCGCGGGCGGGCTGGGTTCCGAAGCAGGCGGCGGTCTCGGTTCGATCGACGCCACCGGAGGTGTCCAGTGATCCCGGCCCCGTTCGACTACGTCGCTCCGTCCACAGTGGACGAAGCGATCAGCGCGCTCGCCGAAGCGGGTGAGGACGCCAAGGTGCTGGCGGGCGGGCAAAGCCTGCTTCCGGTGCTGCGGATGCGGCTCGCCACGCCGACCACGCTGGTCGACCTCGGGAAGGTCGCCGAACTGCGTGGTGTCCGCGACGACGGCGACGCGCTGGTCATCGGCTCGATGACCACGCATTACGACGTCCAGCGGGACGCGCTGGTCGCCGAGCACGCCGCGTTGCTCAAGGCCGCCACCGACACGGTCGCCGATCCGCAGATCCGCCATCGCGGTACGTTCGGCGGCGCCATCGCGCACGCCGATCCCGCCGGCGACCTGCTCGCCCCCGTGCTCGCGCTCGACTGCGAACTCGTCGTCGCCGGGCCGGGCGGACGGCGGACGGTCGCCGCGGCGGACTTCTTCCAGGACATGTTCACCACCGCGCTCGCCGCGGACGAGCTCCTGATCGAGGTCCGCGTGCCGAAGCACACCGGCTGGCGCGCCCACTACGAGAAGTTCAACCGGGTCGCCCAGGCGTGGTCGATGGTCGCGGTCGCGGCCTGCGTCCGCACCGAGGCGGGCACCATCGAGGAGGCGCGGGTCGCGCTGACCAACATGGGCTCGACACCGGTGCGGGCGGCCGGGGTCGAGGAGGCACTGGTCGGTTGCGCGGCCACCGCCGAGGCGATCCGCGGTGCGGCCGAACGCGCGGCCGAGGGCACGAACCCCACGGCCGACGGCAATTCCGATGTCGAATACCGGCAGCACCTCGCCAGGGTGCTGACCGGCAGGGCGGTTCTCGCCGCGGCAGGCGCCTGACAAGAGAAGGGAGGTCGGCCCGTGCGGCTCGACCACGAATTCACCGTTCCCGCCCCGGTCGACGAGGTCTGGAAGGCCGTCATCGACCCGGAACGGGTGACGCCGTGCATGCCCGGCGCCACCCTCACCGAGGTCGACGGGGACGCCTTCAAAGGCACGGTGAAGGTCAAGCTCGGGCCGATCTCCCTGCTCTACAAGGGAACCGGCCAGTTCGTCGAGAGGGACGCCGACGCGAAGAAGGTGGTCATCAAGGCTGCCGGAAAGGACGCCCGCGGAGCAGGCACGGCGTCGGCGACGGTGACGGTGACGCTGACCGAGAAGGACGGCGTCACCCATGGCGCTGTCGCCACCGAGCTGACGGTCACCGGTAAACCCGCGCAGTTCGGGCGCGGGATGATCTCCGAGGTCGGCGGCAAGCTCCTCGACTCGTTCGCGGAATGCCTGTCCGGCAAACTCGGCACGCCCGAGCCCGAGCCCGAGAAACCTCGGGAACGCCCGCCGTTGCAAGCGGTCAAGCCGGTGACGGAGGGCGAAGCCATCGACCTGATGGAATACGCGGGCGAATCCGTGGTCAAACGCGTGGCGCCGGTGCTGGTGGCCCTCGCCGGGGTGCTCCTGGTCGTCGCGATCGTGCGGGCTGTGACGCATCGGACACAGGGACACAGAAGGAAATAGCCGGCGCCCGCCACCGTTGAACCCGGTATGAAGGCGGATCACGAAGTCGACGTGGTGGTGGTCGGGGCGGGTCAGGCCGGTCTGTCGGCGGCGTATCACCTGCGCCGCGCGGGATTCGCCAACGCCGGCGCAAATGCGCCCTCGGCGGGGAAGAGTGCCTCGGGCGGTGATTTCGTCGTGCTCGACCACGGCAAACGACCCGGTGGCGCCTGGCAGTACCGCTGGCCTTCGCTGGTGATGGAGAAGGTCCACGGCGTCCACGACCTTCCGGGCATGTCCTTCGGCACCCCGGATCCGAAACAGCCCGCGGCCGAGGCCGTCGCCGAGTACTTCGGCCGTTTCGAGCGCACCTTCGACCTTCCGGTCCATCGGCCCGTCGACGTCCTGTCGGTGAGCGCCGAGAACGATCGGCTGGTGGTCGCGAGCGCGGCCGAAAGCTGGGCCGCGCGGGCGGTGATCAGCGCGACCGGCACTTGGGACCGCCCGTTCTGGCCGTACTACCCGGGGCAGGAGACCTTCCGCGGCCGCCAGCTGCACACCGCGGACTACACCGGCGTCGGCGACTTCCGCGGCAAACGCGTCGTCGTGGTCGGCGGGGGCGCGTCGGCCGTCCAGCTGCTGCTGGAGATGGCGCCCTTCACGCGCTCGACGCGCTGGGTGACGCGGCGTCCGCCGGTCTGGCGCGACGAGCCGTTCAGTGAGGAATGGGGCCGGGAGGCCGTCGCCAAGGTCGACCGGCGGGTCCGGGAGGGCCTGCCGCCGAAAAGCGTCGTGAGCGTGACCGATCTGGCGGTGACGCCCGAGGTGCGCGCCGGGCTCGACGCGGGCATCCTCGACCGGCGCCCCATGTTCCAGCGGATCACGCCGGACGGGGTGGCGTGGGCGGACGGCACCTTCGAACCCGCCGACATCATCCTGTGGGCCACCGGATTCCGTGCCGCGATCGACCATCTCGCGCCGTTGCGCCTGCGCGCGCCGGGCGGTGGCATCCGGATGGACGGCACCCGGGTCGTCGCCGAACCGCGGCTGCATCTGGTCGGCTACGGCCCGTCCGCCAGCACCGTCGGCGCGAACCGGGCTGGGCGAGCGGCCGTCACCGAGATCCGGCGCCTGCTCGGACGCTGACGTCGAACGGTCCTGGGTTTCGAGGTCCTGTTCGTAATAGGCCCCGCTGAGCCCGGTCGCCCCAAAGGGTGGCAAAGAATGGTCGGCCGGGCGCTGTTCGGATTCTCGTTCGCCGTCCGGTATCTCCGGATGGTCACCCCCACACCTTTCGACCGGGAACAAAACCGCGATATTCGCCATGGGGGATGAACATGTCTTCGATTCACCACGCCGCACCGCTTGATCGCGTCCGTTCCGGTACTTGCCTTCCGGAGCTGCTCGGACACTGGTCGGGAACGCGGCCGGAGGCGGTCGCCGTCGTCGACGGTGACCGCGAAATGACTTTTCGCGGCCTCGAAGAAGCGAGCACGGGACTAGCCGCGCACCTCGCCGGGCTGGGAATCGGCGCGAACGACACCGTCGGCCTGTACGTCGAGCCTTCCGCGGACCTGATGGTCGGCGTCTGGGGCATTCTCTTTTCCGGTGCTGCTTATCTGCCGTTGTCCCCGGAGTATCCGGAAGACCGGCTGCGGTACATGCTGGAAGACAGCCACACCGGCGTCGTCGTCACGCAGCCGCATCTCGCCGGGAGGCTCGCCGGATGGGTGCCCGACGGGACACGGATCGTGTCGGTGGCCGACGCCCGCGGCGGGATTCCGCGCGGGCCTTCGCCCGATTCGCTCGCCTACGTCATCTACACCTCCGGCAGCACCGGGAAACCGAAGGGCGTGATGATCGAGCACCACAGTGTCGTGTCACAGCTGCGCTGGCTCCAGGCCTGCGGACACCTGGACACGAACGTCGCGGTGCTGCAGAAGACGCCGATGAGTTTCGACGCCGCGCAATGGGAGATCCTTGCGCCCGCCGCGGGCGCCCGTGTGGTGCTGGGCGCGCCGGGGAGTTTCCGGGATCCCGAAGCCCTGATCGACACGGTGGTGGAGCACGACGTCACCACTCTGCAGTGCGTTCCGACGTTGCTGCAGGCGTTGCTCGACACGGAACGTCTCGGCGGCTGCACCTCCTTGCGGAAGCTGTTCTCCGGCGGCGAGGCGCTTTCGCGACGGCTCGCCAAGGAACTCGCCCGCGAGCTGCCGTCGGCGCGGCTGGTCAACCTCTACGGGCCGACCGAATGCACGATCAACGCGACCGCCCACGTCGTCGACCCGGACACGCTCGACGACGGCGCCGGGACGGTCCCGATCGGCGTGCCTGTCGACAACACGCAGTGCTTCGTGCTCGACGCCGACCTCGCCCCGGTCGACATCGGGGAGACGGGCGAGCTGTACATCGGAGGCGTCCAGCTGGCCCGTGGTTACCTGAACCGGCCAGCGCAGACGAACGAGAAGTTCGTGCCGAATCCGTTCATCCCGACCGAACGGTTGTACCGCACCGGAGATCTCGTCCGCTGGAACGCGGACGGCACCCTCCAGTTCGTCGGCCGCGCCGACAACCAGGTCAAGCTGCGCGGTCACCGCGTCGAGCTCGACGAGATCGCGCTGGCGATCGAGGAGCACACCTGGGTGCGCCGGGCCGCGGCGGTGGTGACCGACGACCCGCGGACCGGGTCGAAGGCGCTCGTCGCTTGCGTGGAGCTGAATCCGCGCGAGGCCGCGGTGATGGATCAGGGCAACCACGGCGGGCACCATCAGTCGAAGGCCGACAAGCTGCAGGTCAAGGCACAGCTGTCGAATCCAGGCGTGCGCGACACGGGCGATCGGCCGGTGATCGCGTTGCCGGGCAAGCGGGAGACCGGTCGTCAGCGCCGGGAGGTCTTCGCCCGTAAGACTTATCGCTACTACGAGGGTGGCGCCGTCACCCGCGACGACCTCGTCGCGCTTCTGACGCCGGGCCCTGCCGGCACGTACTCCCGTGAACCCGGCGACCTCGCGTTCGCCGAACTGGGCGAGCTCCTGCGGTGGTTCGGCCGGTTCCGCAGCGACGAGCGGCTGCTCCCGAAGTACTCCTACGCCTCGCCGGGCGCGCTTTACGCGACACAGTTGTACCTGGAGACCAGCGGTCTCGACGGCCTCGGCGCCGGGTTGTACTACTACCACCCGATCGACCACACCCTGGTCCGGATCGGCGCGAGCGCGGGCGCCGGGCATTCGGTGCATTTCCTCGGCCACACCGGCGCCATCGAGCCGGTCTACAAGAACAACATCCGCGAGGTTCTCGAATTCGAGGCAGGCCATATGGCCGGGGTGTTCGAGGAGATCCTGCCCGGATACGGCCTCTCGATCAGCCCGGCGGCGTTCGAGCCCGCGGTCGCGGTCCGCGCCGAGGCCGCCGCCGACGACCACTATCTCGGCACGTTCTCCTTGCACGCCAACGACGGCGAGCCACGACGGGACGACGTCGAGCTGTTCGTGCAAACCCATCCGGGCCGGGTCGAGGGGCTGGCCGCAGGCACCTACCGCTGGCGGGACGGCGACTTCGAACGGATCTCCGGCGAGCTGATCGAGGCCAAGCACGTGATCGCGATCAACCAGCAGGTGTACGGCCGCGCGGCCTTCGGCATCACCGCGGTCAGCCGCACCGCCGACGAGCGACTCGAGTACGTCGGCCTCGGCGCGAAGCTACATCACTTGCAGTGCAACGGTTCCGGGTTCGGCTTCATGTCGTCGGGCTACAGTTCGAAGAGTGGTCACCCGCTGCCCGCCGCCCGGCGGATCGACGACATCCTCACCGGGCAGGGCATCGCCCCCGGGCCGTCGTACTTCTTCCTCGGCGGCAAGGTGAGCCCGGAGCAAATACGCAGTGAGGGTATGCGGGAAGACGCCGTGCACATGAAGGGCCCGGCGGAGATCATCCGCGACGAACTCGCGACCACCCTGCCCGGCTACATGCTCCCCAACCGGGTGCTGGTGCTGGACACCTTGCCGTCGACCGCCAACGGAAAGGTCGACGCGAACGCGCTGGCGGAGACCGACGCCGTCCGCTCCGCGAGCAGCGGCGCCCCGTACGTCGCGCCTTCGACGAGCCATGAACGGTGGCTGGCCGAAGTGTGGGGCAAGGCGCTGAACTACGACGACGTCTCGGCCCGCGACGACTTCTTCGCCGCGGGCGGCAACTCGCTGACCGCGGTCTCCCTGGTGAACCGGATCAATCGCGAATACGGCACCCGGTTGCCGCTGCAGGTCGTCTTCGAATGCCCGAAGCTCGCCGATCTGGCCGCCCGCATCGGCGAGGACTCCGCTCGGCCCTCGTCACGGCTGGTCCCTTTGGCCACGGGTGGCGGCCGCCCGGTGTTCTGCTGGCCGGGGCTCGGTGGCTACCCGATGAACCTGCGCCCGCTGGCTTCGGAAAGCGGTTTGGGACGGCCGTTCTACGGAGTGCAGGCTCACGGGATCAACGCCGGCGAGACGCCGTATGCCACTGTCGAGGAAATGGCGAAGGCCGACGTCGCCGAGATCCGGCGCGTCCAGCCGGAGGGTCCGTACACGCTGTGGGGCTACTCGTTCGGCGCGCGGGTCGCCTTCGAAACGGCGTGGCAGCTGGAGCGGCAAGGGCAGCGGGTGGACGACCTGCTGTTGATTTGCCCGGGCAACCCCGAAGTCGGGGGCAGCGGGGAGCGCGTGGCGAGCTACACGAACCCGGCGTACCTGACGATCCTGCTGTCGGTGTTCCTCGGGACGATCTCCGGACCGGAACCGCTGGCCTGCCGGGAGACCGTCCGCGACGAAGACGGCTTCGTGGCCTTCGTGGCGAAGCTGATGCCCGCGCTCGGCGAGCAGCTGATCCGGAGGATCGTCCGGATCGTCGAGGAGACCTACGAGTTCGACTACAGCTTTCGTGAACTCGCGCGGCGGCGGATCGCCGCCAGGGTGACGCTGTTCAAGGCCGACGGCGACGACTACTCGTTCGTCGAGAACAGCTCCGGGTATTCGGCCACGCCACCGGAGGTGGTCACGCTCGAAGGCGATCACTACAGCGTCCTCAAGGAGAACGGGGTCGCGGAACTGGTGTCGGCTATCCGCGCCCGGCTCTGACCAGCGAAGGAGAACCCGCAGTGCCCGACTCCCTCGGTCCCCGCCTCAAGGTCGGCGTCGTCGTCCCGTCCACCAACACCTCGGCTCAGCCGGAACTGGACGCGCTGCGCCCCGACGGCGTCACCAACCACACCGGCCGGATGGTCATCGACGACGACCCGATGGTCGACGAACCCGGCTTCGGTCACGTCATGGCCGGTATCCGGCGGTCGACGCGGCCGGCGATCCGCGGTGTCATCGGCTGCGACCCCGGCTGCGTGATCATCGGCGTCTCACCGGAAAGCCATTGGGAGGGAACACCCGTGCACGGGCGCGTCCACGCCGCGATGCGGGAGGCGGCGGGCGGTCGTCCGGTGACGATGAGCCCGGACGCGATCAACGCCGCGCTCGCGGCACACGACGTCCGCCGGATCGCGGTCATCACGCCGTACCTGCCGGTCGGCGACGACTCGGTGCGCCGGTTCTTCGACGACAGCGGCTACGACCTGCTGAACCTCCACGGCCTCGGCATGCCCAGCCCGGCCAAGATCGCGCATGTCTCCGAGACCGAACTCCGGGACGCGGTCAAGGAGGTCGACGGCGCCGACGTCGAAGCCATCGTCCAGGTCGGCACCAACGTCGCCATGGCCAGGCTCGCGGCGGCCGCCGAATTCTGGCTCGGCAAACCGGTCCTTTCGAACAACGTCGTCCTGTACTGGCATGCCCTGCGCCAGAACGGCATCGCCGACCGTGTGCGCGGCTTCGGCTCCCTGCTGTCGGAGCACTGACGACCGGTATTTGACTGGTCGTTACAGAACGTGGGATGCTGGCGGCATGCCCCGTCCCAAGGGATTCGATACCACCGAGGTGCTCGACGCCGCGGTCGGTACGTTCTGGCGCAAGGGGTACGCGGCCACGTCGGCGCAGGACCTCGTCGACGGCACCGGCCTGGGGCGGGGAAGCCTGTACAACACGTTTTCCGGCAAGCGGCAGCTGTTCAGCGAGGCGCTGCGCCGCTACGAGGAGACGTCCGCCACCCGGGTCGAGGAGATGCTGGCCGCGCCGGGGACCATCCGCGCGCGGATCAGGCGCGTCCTGATGGACGTGGTCGACGACGAACTGGACTCCTCGGCCGGGCATCGCGGCTGTCTCGCCGTCAACGCCGCCCTCGAACTTGGCGGGATCGACGACGAGGTCACCGCCCGCGTCCGCCACAACTTCGAGCGGGTGGAGAACGCGTTCCACGCCGAGTTCGCCGCCGCGCGGCAGGAGGGCGAGATCGGTGAGTGCCGGGATCCGCGGGCGCTGGCGCAGTTCACCCTCGCCGCGATGTACGGCTTGCGGGTGCTGGGAAAGACCGCGGACCGGCAGGCGCTCACCCAGGTAGTCGAAACCACCATTCAGGCGTTGTGATGTTCCAGGTTTCGTGACAGCACCCCGCGCTCGCGCGGTTTTCCTCTGTTCTCGTTCTTTAACGACCATTCCACTATCTCGAGGAGTGAAGCCAGTCATGACGGAGACCGTCGCGGTGCTCGGCACCGGAATCATCGGCGCCCCGGTCGCCCGGAACCTGAGCAGGGCCGGGTTCGCGGTCCGGGCCTGGAACCGCACCGCGGCCAAGGCCGAAGCGCTCTCCGGGGACGGTGTCCAGGTCGCGGCGAGTGCCGCGGACGCCGTCGAGGGCGTGTCCGTCGTGATCACGGTCCTCACCGACGGCCCGGCGGTGCTGGAGGCGATCCGCGCGGCCGCCCCGGCCGCCGGCACGGTCTGGGTGCAGCTCAGCACCGTCGGCGACGCGGTCGACGAACTGACCGCGTGCGCCGACGAGCAGGGGCTCGTCTTCGTCGACGCTCCGGTGCAGGGCACCCGCCAGCCCGCCGAGCAAGGCCAGCTGATCGTGCTCGCGGCAGGCACGGCCGAGGTGCGGGAGACCGTCCAGCCGTTGTTCGACGCGATCGGCAAGCGCACGCTGTGGGTCGGCGAAGACGGCAGCTCCGGCGCGGCGAGCAGGCTCAAACTGGTGCTGAACACCTGGGTGATCGCGCTGACCCACGGCGTCGGCGAGGCGCTGGCACTGGCCGAAGGACTCGGTGTCGACCCGCGGCACTTCGTCGACGTCGTCACCGGCGGCCCGATGGACAACGGCTACTTCCAGGCGAAATCGGCCGCGATCCTCAAGAACGACTACACCACCGCCTTCTCGGTCGACAACGCCGAGAAGGACGCTCGGCTGGTGCTGGAAGCAGCGGCTCGCGCCGGTGTGCGGATGGACGCCGTCGAAGCCGGGCGGGCCCGCTTCGCTCGCGCGTCCGAAGCCGGACACGGCGACGAGGACATGGCCGCCGGTTACTTCGCCTCCTTCGACTCGCGCGTTTAGTCGCCTAAATGCGGCCCTTCAAGTACCTCACTTGCGTGGGTTTGCTCTCCTCGAAAGCTTCCCGCCCCGATAGGTGCTCCGGGACGCCGACCTCCCACCAGGCGCCGGCCTCGGTCCAGGAGTTCGGCTGGGTCCGCACCACGACCACCGCCGGACGGTTCTCGGCCACCGCGGCTTCCCGCGCCTTCGCGTACGCCGCGCGCACATCGTCCACTGTGGACGCGGTGAACACCGCGCAGCCCAGTGACTCCGCATGCCGCGCGAAGTCGACCCGAGGGGGAGCGGCGTGCGCGCTCCGGCAGTCGGCGAGGAAGTTGTTGAACGGTTCGCCGCCTTGCCCCTCCTGTAGACGGGCGATGACCGCGAAGCCGTCGTTGTCGCAGACCACCGCCACGAAAGGATGTCCGGCGAAGGCCGCCGAGAACAGTTCGGAGTTCAGCATCAGGTACGAACCGTCACCGAGCATCGTGGTGACCAAGCCGCCGGTATGCGCCATCGCGGCACCCCACGCGCCCGCGAGCTCGTATCCCATGCACGAGAAGCCGTACTCGACGTCCATGCTGATCGATCCCGATCCGCGCCAGCCGCCGATCAGTTCTCCCGGCATCCCGCCGGACGCGGTCATCACGTAGTCGTGCGGTTCGGAGAGGTCGTTGACCGCGCCGACGACCTGGGCGTAGGTCGGCACTTCGCCGCCGGGACCGCGCAGCACGTCGATATGCGCGTCCCATCGGTCGCGTTCCGCCGCCGCCCGCTCTGTCCACAAAGGATCGACCTGCCAGCTCTCCAACTGGGTGGCCAGGTCCGTGAGACCGGCGTCGGCGTCACTCACGACGGCCAGCGCACCGTGCTTGACCGCGTCGAACCGGGCGGCGTTCAGGGTGATCAGCCGGACGTCGGGGGAGAACACCGTCCAGGACGCCGTGGTGAAGTCCTGCAAGCGGGTGCCGACGGCGAGTACGACGTCGGCTTCGGCGGCCAGGACGTTCGCCGACGTCGAACCGGTGACGCCCAGCGGACCGGCGTGCAGCGGATGGCCGTGCGGCACCAGGGTGCGCCCGGCCGTGGTTTCGGTGATGGGGATGCCGTGCCGCTCCGCGAAGGCCAGCGCACGCTCACCGGCGCCGGAGTAGCGGACGCCGCCACCCAGCACCAGTAACGGTTTCCGAGACGCCCGCAGCGCGCCGGCCGCTTCGGTGAGCGCCCGGCGATCGGGCCGCGGACGCGGCGGGCGGTGCGTCACCGGTGCGAAGAGCGCGTCCGGGAAGTCGTACGTCTCCGCTTGGACGTCTTGAGGGAGCGCCAGTGTCACCGGGCCCGCGTCCGCCGGATCGGTCAGCACCCTGGCGACCTGGGGCAGCGTCGAGAGCAGTTGCTCCGGCCGGACGATCCGGTCGAAATACCGGCTCACCGGGCGGAACGCGTCGTTGACCGTGGCCGTCGGGTCGCCGAAATGTTCCACCTGCTGCAGCACCGGATCCGGCGCGCGGCTGGTGAAGGTGTCACCGGGAAGGAGCAGGACCGGCAGCCGGTTCGCGTGCGCGACCCCGGCCGCGGTGACCATGTTCAGCGCGCCGGGCCCGATCGACGACGTCACCACGCCGACCTGGCGCCGATGCGTCGCCTTGGCGTAGCCGACCGCCGCGAGCGCCATGCCCTGCTCGGTCTGCCCGCGCCACAAGGGGAGGTCGTCGCGGTGCTCCTCCAGCGCGGTGCCGAGACCGAGGACGTTGCCGTGCCCGAAGATCGCGAAAACACCCGGGAACAAGGCGACTTCCCGGCCGTCCAGGGTTTCCGACCGCTGCGCGAGCAGCCAGCGCACCAGGGCCTGTGCCGTGGTCAGCTTCATGACACCCGTCCTTCGTGGCTCGTGACCGGGCAGCGTGGGTCGAGTTCCTGGTCGTTCCAGGTCTCGCGGACCCAGCCGTGCGCGGGGTCGTCGCAGAACGCCATCGAACGCTCATCGGCCGGCCCGGCCAGGACGTTCAGGTAGTACATCGGGTAGCCCGGCGCGGCGACACAGGGACCGTGGTAGCCGCGCGGGATCAGGAAGACGTCGCCGTCCCGGACCGCGACGTCCTCGTCCAGTTCACCGTCGGCGGTGTACGTCCGATGGAGACCGAACCCTTCGCGCGAAGGTGTCACTCCGTCGCGGCCCGCGACGCGGAAGTAGTAGATCTCCTCGTTGACGACCTCGCATTCGGACGCCTCGTCGTGTTTGTGCGGCGGGTACGAGGACCAGTTGCCGCCGGGGGTGATCAGCTCGCACGCGTTCAGCTTGTCCGCGTGGTCCCAGACTCCGGGCACCCCGAAGTTGGTGACCTGTCTGGTCGCCTGCCCCGCGCCGCGCACCTCCACCGGCACGTTTTCGGCAGGTCCGTAGCGCGGTTCGAGACGACGGGTGCAGCGCGCCATCGGCAGCGCGACCTCGATCCCCTCCTGTGTCGACAACTCGACTTCGGCATCGCGTGGCACGTACGCGAAATCCGTGACGCGGGTGAACACCGAGTCCCGCCCCGCGAGTTCGAAGACCTGCCCGTCGACCCGGACGGTGCACCCGCCGGACAGCGGCAGGACGAACGCTTCGTACTCGCCGGTGCGCACCAGCCTCGTCTCACCGGCGGCCAGCGAGAGCACCCGCAGGCCGCTGTACGTCCAGCCCGCCGAGTCCGGGGTGAGCCGGACGGGATCCCGCTCGTCCGAAAGCGTCCCGAGTGGACGGTGCAGCTTGCTCACAGCAGCTCCTCGATCTCGTCGGCGGTGGGCATGGCGTCGGCGCAGGCGAGCCGGGAGGCGACGAGCGCGCCCGCCGCGTTGGCGTAGGTGGCGATGCGCACCGGATCCCAGCCGGAAAGCAGACCGTGGATCAGCGCGCCGCCGAACCCGTCACCCGCGCCGAGCCCGCATACGACCTCGACCCGCTGGGGTGGCACGGTCCAGCGGCCCTCGGCGGTGGCCACCAGCACACCCTCCGCGCCTTTCTTGATCACCGCCAGTTCGACGCCCCTGGCCAGCATGCGGGACGCGGCCTCGTCGGGATCCGCCGTGCCGACGGCGACCTCCGCCTCGATGCGGTTGCCGACGGCGACCGTGACGTGGTCGAGCATCCAGCCGATCTCTTCGCGCGCTGTCCCGGTGCCGGGCCAGAACATCGGCCGGAAGTCGAGGTCCAGCACGGTGTGCGACCGGCGTCCGCGCCGCTCGAGCATCTCGCGCTGGGTGCCGCGCGCCGGTTCGACGGAGACGCCGGTTCCGGTGACCCACAGCAGCGGCACCGTTTCCACGACGTCCCAGGGCACGTCGGTCTCGGTGAGGGTCAGGTCCGGCGCGATGGGGGACCGGTAGAACAGCAGCGGCGGATCCGCGGGCGGGTCCAGTGCGCAGAACACCACCGGCGTCTGCAAGCCCGCCGACGTCCCCACGTGGTCCGGGGACACACCGAACTCCCGCAACGCCTGCCGCACGTAGTCACCGAAGCCGTCCGGGCCGACCTTCGTCAGCACCGACGTCGAGCGGCCGAGCCGCGCGGCGGCGACCGCGACGTTGGTCGCGGTGCCACCGAGCGATTTGGCGAAGGTGCTGACCCCGGCCAGCGGCACGCCGCTCTGCTCGGGATAGAGGTCCACCCCGACCCGGCCGACGGTCAATGCTTCGAGAGCGGTCATGAAGGGGACTCCACAGCTCGCAATTCGTGTTCGAGGGCTTCCAGCTCCGCGCCGCCCGCCATCTGCCGGGTCAGTTCGGCCAGGTCGATCTCGGACTTCTCGTAGGCGCCTAGGGACACGCCCCGTTTGAGCAGCAGGAAGCGATCGGCCACCGGGAACGCGTGATGCGGGTTGTGCGTGATCAGCACGACGCCGAGCCCGCGGTCACGGGCCTGCGCGACGTACTTGAGCACGACACCGGCCTGCTTGACACCCAACGCGGCTGTCGGCTCGTCGAGGATCAGCACCTTTGCCCCGAAGTACACGGCCCGCGCGATGGCCACGCACTGCCGCTCGCCGCCGGACAGCGTGCCGACCGGCTGTTCGACGTCGCGGAGGTCGATGCCCATGTCGGACAACGCCTTCTTGGTCGTCTCCCGGCCCTTCTTCCGGTCGAGCGCGCGGAACGGACCGAAGCCGACCGTCGGTTCGGAACCGAGGAAGAAGTTCCGCCACACGCTCATCAGCGGTACGACCGCCAGGTCCTGGTACACCGTCGCGATGCCGCGATCGAGCGCCTCGCGCGGCGAAGCGAACTTGACCGGCTCGCCCTCGACCAGGAACTCGCCCCGGTCGTGCTGGTGGACCCCGGCCAGGATCTTGATCAGGGTGGACTTGCCGGCGCCGTTGTCGCCGAGCACACAGGTCACCTCGCCCGTGTTGACCACCGTGGACACGTCGCGCAACGCGATCACGCTGCCGTAGGTCTTGCCGACTTCCTTGACCTCGAGAAGATGGCTCATCGCCGCACCCTTTCCGCGCGCCGCCGGAAGGCGTTGTTGACCAGGACCGCGGACAGCAGCATGACCCCGAGGAACAGCATGAACCAGTCGCTGTCCCAGCGGGCGAACACGATGCCCTGCCTCGCCATCCCGAAGATCAGCGCGCCGATCGCGGCGCCGATCGCCGAACCGAACCCGCCGGTCAGCAGGCAGCCGCCGATCACGGCCGCGATGATGTACTGGAATTCCAGCCCGATGCCCTGGTTCGCCTGGACGCTCGCGAACCGCAGGATGTTGATCGAGCCGACCAGCCACGCGGCGAGCGCGGTGGTCATGAACAGCATGATCTTGGTGCGCACCACCGGGACCCCGACCGCGCGCGAACTCTGCGCGGAACCGCCGACGGCGAAGATCCAGTTGCCGAACCGGGTCCGGACCAGCAGCCAGGCCGCCAGCACGGCGAACCCGATCCACCACACGATGGAGATCTGGAACGCCGTCCCGCCGATGTCCACTGTGGACGCGAAGACGAAACCGGCGGACTCGTAGCCGTCGGTCGACCGCATCCCCGACACCTGGACGGTGCCGGTGACCAGCCGCGTCACGCCGAGGTTGAGCCCTTGCAGCGCCAGGAACGTGCCCAGGGTGACGATGAAACTGGGCAGGCCGGTGCGCATCACCAGCCAGCCGTTGAACGCTCCGACCGCGAGGGCGAAGACCAGCGACGCGAACAGCGCGAGCCAGACGTTCCAGCCCGCCTGCGTCGCCAGTGTCGCGGTGACGAGCGCGGTGGACGCCGTCATCACGCCCGCCGAAAGGTCGAACTCGCCGCCGATCATCAGCAGGGAGACGGCGACCGCCATGATGCCGAGCGTCGAGGCGTCGTCCAGCCAGGTCGCCACCCCGCTGCCGCTGAAGAACTGGTCGGTGACGAGGGTGAAGAACAGGAAGACGACGACGGCGCCGAGCAGCGCGCCGATCTCGGGGCGGACGACCAGCCGGTCGAGCAGCCGGGGTTTCGCGATCCGTTCGTCGAGCGTGGTGGTTGTCATCGCGTGCCCCTTTGCACGTACTGGCCGACGGTGTCCACAGTGGATTTGTCGACCAGGTCGGGTCCGGTGAGGACCGGCTTCCCGCCGCCGACGACGTTCGCGTTGTCCCGGTAGAGCTTGAGGAACTGCACCGGGAGATAGCCCTGCTCGTACTGCTGCTGATCGACCGCGAACACCACGTCACCCGCCTTGATCGCGCCGACCACGTCGGTGTTCAGGTCGAAGGTGCCGACCTGGGCCGTCGAGCCCACCGCCTTGATCGCGCTCACCGCCCGTGCCGCGACCTGCGAGTTCAACGTCAGAACGGCGTCGAGAGAGGAGTCGGTCCGCACCGCGCCCCTGATCCGGGATTCGGCGTCGGTGGGATTGCTGATGTCGACCTGCAGGGTCTGCACGTCGCCCGCGAAACCGGACTTGGCGCCATCGCACCGCTGGGCCTGCCCGACGTTGCCCGCTTCGTGGACCACGCAGAGCAGTCTCTTCTTGCCGAGCTCCCGGAACTTCTTTCCGGCTTCCTCGCCGGCGATGGTCTCGTTCTGCCCGACATGGGTGAGCGCGCCGTAGCCCGCGCTCTTGTCCTCGCCGGAGTTGATGGTGATGACCGGGATCCCCGCGCGGACCGCGTTCTCGATCGAGGTTTTGAGCGCCTCCGGATTCGCCATCGACACCACCAGCCCGCCGACCCGCTGGGCGACCGCGTTGTCGATCAGCTTGGCCTGGTTGCCGGGGTCCCCGTCGGAGTTGTACTCGACCTGGACGTCGAGCTGCCTGCCCGCCTCCTCGGCGCCGTTCTTGACCACGTTCCAGAACGCGTCACCCGCCGTGCCGTGCGAGATGACCGCGACCCGCAGCGGCCCGGTGGGCTGTGTCGTCGTCGCCGGGCCCGCGCCCTCGGCGGGTTTCTCCTCGGCCTTCGGCCCGGTGCACGCGGACAGGAGCACCAGCCCCGCCACGACCACCAAAACCTTCCTCAAGCGATGGGACATCGTCGTCTCTCCTCGCTTCTTCCGTTACCTGGCAGCCGGGAGCCGGCTGACGATTCCGTCGAGATGCGCCAGGCTCCTGGCCACATCCCGCTTCGGCAGATCCTCCGGGCTCCCCTCGCTCAGCGCGGTGTCCTGTTCGAGCACGTACCACCCGTCGTAGCCCGCCTCGTGGACGGACCTGACCATCGTTTCGATGTCGACGTCCCCGTCGCCGAGCGGGACATACAGACCTTTGCCCACCGCTTCGGTATAGGGAAGCCTCCCGGCGCGGACATCTTCGGCGAGTTCGCCGCGCACGTCCTTGAGGTGCAGATGCCCGACCCGGTCGGGGTACCGTTCGGCCAGCGCCACCGGATCGGTCCCGCCGATGAGAAGATGCCCGGTGTCCAGGCACAGCGGCAGAGTGGAATCGGCGAGAAAGCGCTCGACCTCCTCCTCGGTTTCCGCGTGCGTCCCGGCGTGCGGATGCAGCACGGTGCGGAGTCCGTGACGCGCGGCGATTTCCCCGATCTCGCCGGAGGTTTCGACGAGCGTCGCCCATGCGGTGTCGCTCAGCTTCGGCCGGTCGTCGTAGCCGTCGAGACCGGTGGCGGCGGCGAGTACGAGCACGTCGCCACCGCAGGCGGCGAACAGCGCCGCCGACTCCTTGGCCGCGGCCAACGCGGCTTCGGGGTTCTCGTGCAGTACGACGGCAAGGAACCCGCCGACCAGGTCCAGCTCGTATCCGCCGAGCAACGCGCGGAGATCGGCTGGGTCTCGCGGCAGGTAACCGGGCGGGCCGAGCTCGGTGGCGCGCACTCCCAGCTCCGCCATTTCGCCCAGTACGGTCCCCGCGTCGAGCACACGGCCCCAGCCGGGGACTTCGCAGACGCCCCAGGAGATCGGGGCGGCGGCGACACGGATCCGGGATGTCGGCACTGGCATCGGCGGCCTCCTGAAGGTCTGGGGTTCGGGGATCGGGTTAGAGCGCTCTATTGATTAGAGCGCTCTAATCATGTAGCGTCCGTCACAGTAAAGTCAAGGGCAGGGGGAGGATGGAAATGGCGCGCCCGACGATGGAGGACGTCGCCGCGAAAGCGGGGGTGTCCCGTGCGCTCGTGTCACTGGTGATGCGCAACGCGCCGAACGTGTCCGACGAACGGCGCACACGCGTGCTGTGCGCGGCGCACGAACTGGGGTACGAACCGCACGCGATGGCCCGGTCGCTGGCGAGCCGGACGTCGACCGTCCTCGGCGTGATGGTCTCCGACCTGCGCAACGCGTTCTTCGCCGACGTCGTAGAGGGGCTCGACGCGGCGGCCGAAGCGGCCGGATTCCATTTGATCCTCAACACCGGCGGACGCAGTCCCGCGCGCGAGCGGGCCGCGTTGAAGAGCCTGTTGTCCTTCCGTCCGGCCGGAGTGATCCTGCTGTCGCCGGTGGTGCCCGCGTCGGCGGTCGAGGAAGCGGCCGCCCAGGGGCCCGTCGTCCTGGTGTCGCGCACTTCGCGCGCGCCGGGAGTGGACACGGTGAACGACGACGGCGAGGCGGGTTCCGCGCTCGCCGTCGACCATCTGGTCTCCTTGGGGCACCGGAGGATCGCCCATCTGGACGGCGGCCTGGCCGCCGGTGCCGCGGCCCGGCGCCGGGGTTACCAGCAGGCCATGCGGCGGCACCGGCTGCATCCGATCATCGTGCGCAGCGAGCACACCGACACCGCCGGGGAGAAGGCCGTGCTCGAACTGCTCGGCGACCCGCCGCGGGGCGGACTGCCGACAGCGTTGGTGGCGGGCAACGACTTCAACGCCGTCGGCGCGATCTCCGCGCTGGAGGAGGCGGGTCTGCGAGTCCCCGAAGACGTCTCCGTGGTCGGCTACGACAACACCTCGCTCGCCGCGCTGCGCCATCTCTCACTGACCACTGTGGACCAGCCGCGGACCGAAATGGGGCGGCTGGCCGTCGAGGCACTGCTCGAACGGGTTCGGGGCGAACGTGCCGAACCGGTCCGGCATCTGCTGCACCCGTCGCTGGTGGTCCGTTCGACCACCGCCGCTCCAGAAAGGTAACCACATGAGGTTGGGACTCGCCGGCGCCGGCCGGATCGGCACTTCGCACGCCGAGACCTTGAAGAGCTTCGACGAGGTCTCGTCCCTGGTCGTCGCCGATGTGGACGCCGCACGCGCCCAGGCGGCCGCGGCCAAACTCGGCGTCGAAGCGGCGACGGACATTCCCTCGCTGTTCGCGTCCTCTTTGGACGGTCTCGTGATCGCCGCGGCCACGGACGCCCATCCGGAACTGATCCTCAGGGCAGTCGACGCGGGGATCCCGGTGTTCTGCGAGAAACCGGTCGCCGCAGACATCCCCGGCACGCTCGCGGTGATCGACAAGATCTCCGGTGCGGACGTGCCGGTGCAGATCGGCTTCCAACGCAGGTTCGACGCGGGCTACGCGGCCGCCCGGGCCGCGGTGGCTTCGGGCGAGCTCGGCTGGCTGCACACCTTGCGCGCTACCACGCTCGACCCGGCGCCGCCGCCCGCCGAGTACGTCGCGCATTCCGGCGGTCTGTTCCGCGACTGCGGAGTGCACGACTTCGACGTCGTCCGGTTCGTCAGCGGCCGCGAGGTCGTCGAGGTCTACGCCGTCGGGACGAACAAGGGCGAGCGGTTCTTCGCCGACGCCGGTGACGTCGACACCGCGGCCGCGACCCTGACGCTGGACGACGGAACACTGGCGGTGGTCTCGTTGACGCGCTACAACGGCGCGGGCTACGACGTCCGGCTCGAAGTGCTCGGCTCGGCGGGCAACGCCGTGGTGGGCCTGGACGACCGCGCGCCGCTGACCTCGGTCGAACCCGGCGTCCAGCCGTTGCCCGGCCCGGCCTACCCCGGGTTCATGGAACGCTTCCGGCCCGCGTACACCAGTGAGTTGAAGGCATTCCTCGACGTCGCCGCCGGTCGCGCGCCGAGCCCGTGCGGAGCTGCGGACGCGCTGGAGGCTTTCTACATCGCCGAGGCATGCGAGCTGTCCCGCCGCGAACGCCGCCCGGTCCTTGTGGACGAGGTCCGCGTCTGAAGCGGCGTTCCCGCGACGGGCGTGAGTGGGGATTCGTGTTCTAACCCGAGCCTCTGCTTAGGTACCTAATGCGTGACCTGCGGCGCGCTGCCGCCGTGGCTGATGGTGCTGCTCAGGCGGACGTGGCGCCGACCGAAGTAGTGAGGGCCTCCTTCCCTACCCTCAAGGTAGGTAAGGAGCCCTTCACGGACCGGTCGGCGAGCGACCGCAGCCAGAGTCCACCAGGCCCGACACGTCCCCGGGCCGCTGGGGCGCGAAGGCAGCTTGCTGCCAAAGACCGGACACCATGAGCCACCGTTCGCTACGGTGATCGCGAACCATGACAGGTGGCAGATTCGTGTCGCCGGACGCGCGAGGAGTGCGGATGCAGCCCAACCCACCGCAGCCCTATCCATCGCGGCCGAACCCACCGCAGCCCGGTTCCCCTCACTACGGGCAGCCGCCCGGCGGACCCGCGCAGTGGGGCGCGGCGCCGGCCAAGCCGAGGGCGAACGCCGTGGCGGCGGTGATCGCCGGCGTCCTGGCGCTGCTCGCCGCCGGCATGCTCGTCTGGTTCGCGCTCTACAACGTCGTCGTCGCCGCGGGGACGGACGGCCGCTTGCCGGGCATCACGGTGCAGAACATGGCCAGTGGCGTCATCTCCGCCGTGGTGCTGGTGGTCGCGGCGGCGTTCACGTTCGCCCGCAGGATTCCCGGCGCGTGGACTCTGTTCGGGCTTTGCGTGTTCTACGTGGTGGCGGTCTTCGTGGGGACGCCGCTGGTGTGGGGCACGTCCTTCGGCGCTCAGGTCAAGTGGCTCTTCAGCTTCGACGACAGCGACAGCACCGCCATGGCGCTGACGATCTTCCTCGCTGTCCTGACGGCGATCACGTCGGCGATCGCCGCCAGTGTGAAATCGTACGACACCAAGACGCGCGTCTAAAGTTCGTCCAGGATCAGTTTCGCGCGTTCCTCGACGAGCCGGTAGCCGGAGCGTGCGGCGAGTTCCTGTGCCAGCTCGCCGTGTGTCCGGGCTTCCGGGTGTTTTCCCAGTCGTAGCAAAGTTTCCGCGAGTCCGGTCCGGGCGGCGGCCTCGCACCAGAAGAAGCTGGTCGTCCGCGCGATCGACAACGCGAGCCGATAGTGCTCGGCGGCCTCCTCGGGCAGGTCGAGCCGCAGGCAGACCTCGCCGAGTCCGACGAGGGTCCAGGCCTCGGTGCCCCGGTCGCCGATCTTGCGCGTCAGTTCGACGGCTTCGAGCGCGTCCGCGCGGTTCTGCTCGCTCGGGTCTCGCCTGCTTTCGAGTACGGCCCTGCCGGACAGCGCGGTCGCCTCGCCGTAGGTGTAGCCCAGCTCGCGGTTGGCCGCGAGCGCGCGGGTGTAGAAGTCGTAGGCGTCGTCGAGGAGGCCGAGGTCGCGGTGCACGTTGCCGAGGTCCACCAGCAGCACCGCGACGCTGAACCGGGCGCCGTCCCGTTCGGCGACCTTCAGCGCGCGGGTGAAGTTGGTGAGCGCCTCGTCGAGCTGACCTGTCTGCCAGTACGGGAAACCGAGGTTCGCCAGTGCCATCGAGACGGCGGGCATGTTGAGTTCTTCGCACAGCCGCAGGGATTCCAGCCCGCAGCGGATCGCCTCCTGCGGATCGCCGAGGCGCTGGTGCACGGCGCTCAGGTTGTTGAGCACGGCCGCGCGGCCGGCGTCCCAGCCGTCGAGGAGGTCTCCGCGCAGGGCGCTGCTGAGGTGCTCGCGTGCTTCGTCGTAGCGGCCGCTGTTGACACAGGCGAGCGCGATACTCAGGTGCATCGCCGCCTGTGCCTGCCCGGCCCCGCTGCGGCGGGCGGCTTTCAGCGCGGTCGAGGCGGTGTCGATCCATTCCGCGTGATGACCTCGCTGGTGGAAGAAGGCGCGGAGCGCGTCGGCGAGGTGCCAGGAGAACTCGGGCGGGCCGTGTTCGGCGCTGTGCTCGACGGCGGCGGCGAGGTTCGGCCACTCGGCGTCCAGCCAGGCCAGCGCCTCTTCGGTGTCGGCGAAGGGGTTGTCCGCCGGCTCCTCGCGTGGCAGGCGCAGGAAGTGCGGGATGAGGGTGCGGCCCGCGGCGTCGGCGGTGGTCAGGTAGCTCTCGAAGAGCCGCCTCGCCGCGGCGTCGCGTTCGGGTTTCGTGTCTTCCGCCAGCGTGCGGCCCGCCGCGAAACTGCGGAGGAGGTCGTGGAACCGGTAGCGCCCAGGTGTGTAGCGCTCGACGAGATGCGCCGCCGCGAGCGCTTTGAGCTGTTGGTTCGCCTTCGGATGCGGGACGCCGGTCAGCGCCTGCGCGGCGGGGGCGGTGAACGTCTGGCCTGGCACGAGCGCGAGCCGGCGGAACAGTTGCCGGTGTTCCTCGGGAAGCGTCCGGTAGGAGACGCCGAACGCCGTGGTCACGGCACTTTCCTCGGCGCCGTCGACGGTCAGTTCCGCCAGCGGGTCGCCACCGGCGAGCTCGCGGGCGAGTTCGGCGATCTCGGGTTCGCCGCTCGCGCCGAGGTTGGCCGCCGCGATCCGGAGCGCGAGCGGGAGATGTCCGCACAGCCGCGCCAGTTCCGCGGCCGCGACGGCTTCGGCGGCCACGGTTTCGCTGCCGAGCACGGCTTCCAGCAGATGCCGCGCGTCTTCGGCGGGCAGCACGGACAGCGGGAGCGCGCGGGCGCCGGTGCGGGCGATGAGGTCGCCGAGCCGCTGGCGGCTGGTGACCAGGACGGTGCCGGACGGCGGCAGCAGCGGCAGTACCTGGCCGGTGTCGCGCACGTTGTCGAGGACGAGGAGGACCCGTTTGTCGGCGAGGAGGGACCGGAGCAGCGCGGCGCGCGTGTCGGTGTCCGGCGGGATGGCCTTGGGCGCGGTGCCGAGTGCCTGCAGGAGCTGGGTGAGCGCGACGGCCGGGGTGAGCGGTTCGTGGTCCGGGTCGAAACCGCGCAGGTCGAGGTACAGCTGGCCGTCGGGGAAAGCGTCGCGGACACGGTGGGCCCAGCGGACCGCGAGCGCGGTCTTGCCGACACCGGCGGTGCCGCTGATGACCCAGATGTCGGTGCCCTCGGCCGCATGGCGGGTCGCCTCGTCGAGCCGCTCCAGCTCGTTCGCCCGCCCGGCGAATCCCCGGACGTCGTGCGGCAGCTGCGCCGGGCGGACCGGCTCGGGCCTGGTCGCGGGTTCGAGGGCGGGATCGGCGCCGAGGATCGCGGATTCCAGCCGTCGCAGTTCCGGGGACGGATCGAGACCCAGTTCGGTACCGAGCCGGTCCCTCAAGGCGCGGTAAGCCTCGAGGGCGTCGTCGGTGCGGCCTTCGCGGTGCAGCGCGAGCATGAGCTGCCCGACGAACCGCTGCCGCAGGGGATGCGCGGCGACCAGTTCGGTCAGTTCCGCGAGGACCTGCCTGCCGCGGCCGAGCCGCAGCTGCGCTTCGGCCCGATCCTCCAGCGCCGTCCAGCGTTCTTCGTTGATGCCGCCGCGAAGCCGCTGGGCGACCTCGCCGCTCACCACGTCGGACAACGCCTCGCCGCGCCACAGGCCGAGCGCCTCGTCCAGGAGCTCCACGGCGGTTTCGTCGTCGGCGTCGCGGGCCTGCGCGGTCAGCTCGGTGAAGCGGTGCAGGTCGACCTGGCGCGGATCGAGCTTGAGCAGGTACCGGGTCCCCTCGGAGACGATCTCCGGCCCGCCGGCGCCGCGGAACACCGCGCGCAGCCTCGACACGAGCGCTTGAACGGTGTTTCGTGCACTGGCGGGCGGTTCTTCGGGCCAGAGCAGGTCGATGATCCGGTCGCGCGGAACCGGTCTGCCCGCCTCCAGCAGCAGAACCGCCAGCACGAGCCGTTGTTTGGGCGAGCCGAGATCGACCGGATCGCCACCGGCCCACGCCTCGACGGCGCCGAGGACGCGGAACTCCACCCGGCCACCTCCGCTCACCCTCGTCAGAGCCTGCAAGCGTAGTGCAAGCGCCCTGCATCCGGCCCGCGTGATCCTTGGCTGGTGTCCACCGAGGACCCGTCGCCGGAACCGTGCCCAACCAACAAGACGGGCAGGACCCCCCATTCGGTTCCGGTACGACGGTGGGCACCTACACCTTGCACAGGCACCGCCTTCTCCAAGGGCGGTGGGGGTTGGGGGTAGTGCCAGCTCGACGTCTTCCCCCCGTGTCGTCGGACTGGCGCTTCTTCTTGACTGGGGCTGGGGTTTCACCGTGAAGGCCACCTTGAGGGACCCAGAGTCCCTCAAGGTGGCCTTCACGGCTTTCGGCGTTTCGCGACGAACAACCTTGATCGCTTGACAAGGGCAGGCGCTTGCCTGCACCCTTTCACTACTTAATTAGTGAAAGGGTGTTGCCGGTGGTCACCTTCCACTTGGACAAGGGCTCGGGCGTCGCGACGTACGTCCAGCTCGTCCAGCAGGTCAAGAACGCCCTGCGCCTGGGATTGCTGGAGCCGGGGGACCGGCTGCCGACGGCGAAGGAAGTGGTCGCCGAGCTGGCGATCAATCCCAACACCGTCCTCAAGGCGTACCGCGAGCTGGAGCGCGAAGGGCTAGTCGAGGGGAAGCCGGGCCTCGGCACCTTCGTCCAGAAGACGCTCGGAGGCGCTTCGTTCGCGGAGCGCACGCGCTTGCGGAAGAGCCTCGGCACCTGGGTCCGCGACGCGCGGGAATCGGGGCTGGATCAGGAAGACGTCGAGGCGTTGTTCACCTCGGTGGTGGTCGATGGCTTTCGAGGGGAGCGGACAGCATGACCGATAGACCCGTCATCGAGGCGACCGGACTCGGCAAGCGCTACCGCCGCAAGTGGGCGCTGCGCGACTGCTCCCTCTCGGTCCCGAAAGGCCGTGTCGTCGCCCTTGTCGGGCCCAACGGCGCGGGCAAGACGACCCTCCTGCACCTGGCCGTCGGGCTGCTGGACGCGACCCTCGGCTCGGTCTCGATCCAGGGGACCACGGCCTTCCTCGCCCAGGACAAGCCGTTGTACCCGGGTTTCAGCATCGCCGAGATGCTCAAGTTCGGCAGACGCCTCAACCCCGGCTGGGACGACGAGTTCGCGCTCAAGCGCATCGATTCGCTCGGACTTCCCTTGAAGCACAAGGTCGGCAAGCTCTCCGGCGGCCAGCGCGCGCAGGTCGCGCTCACCCTCGCGCTCGCCAAACGCCCGGACCTCCTGGTGCTCGACGAGCCGCTCGCGAACCTCGACCCGCTGGCCCGCCACGAGGTCATGCGCGGCCTGATGGAGGCCGTCGCCGAGACCGGGATGACCGTCCTGCTCTCGTCCCACGTCGTCTCCGATCTGGAGAACACCTGCGACTGGCTGATCGTCCTCAACGGCGGCCGGGTGCAGGTCAGCGGCGACATCGACGAACTCGTCGCCGGGCACCGGATCCTTTCCGGGCCCGTGGACGAGGCCGACGCGCTGGCCGAACGCGTCGCGATCGTGGACGAGGCGAGGGCGGGCAGGCAGGCGACCGTGTTCGCCCGTACCGAACCGGTCCCGTTAGGTCCACAGTGGACCGAGCGGTCGTCGACGCTGGAGGAACTGGTGCTCGCCTACCTGCGACGACCCGAATCCGCGAGCCTGCCTCGTCCGACACTAGCTTCGGCGTAAGGGGGAACGATGCTCTGGCTCACCTATCGTCAGCACCGGATGCAGTTGCTGATCACCGCCGGCCTGCTCGTCGCCGTCGGGATGCTGTTGCTGGTCAACGGAAACGCCGCGGCGGACAGCCCGGACCCGGCGAAGCTGTTCGCGGATCTGTACACCTATCTCTCCTGGCTGCAGGTCGTCCCGGTGGCGATCGGGGTCTTCTGGGGTGCCCCGCTGGTCGCGGCGGAGTACGAACGCGGCACCACGAAACTCGCCTGGACCCAGTCGATCTCACGATTCCGCTGGCTCGGTGTGAAACTGGGCTTCCTCGCCGTGCTCGCCACCTTCGGCGGTCTCGCGTTCGGCACGATGATGCAGCGCTGGGTGGAGGTCTTCCCCGCCGATCGCGGCGACACCGCTTTCACCAGCCGCTTCGACAATCCGGTCCTGTTCGCGATGACCGGCGTCGCGCCCGGCGGATGGTGGCTCTTCGGGTTCGTGCTCGGCACCGCCGCGGGAGCGTTCATCCGCAAGACGCTGCCCGCCATCGCCGTCACCATCGCGGTGACCGTCGGCCTGATGATCGGCGTGAGCAACTTCCGCGACCTCTACGCTGAACCGAAACTCGTCCCCATGGGCTTCGGTGACCAAGGCCCCGGAGGCCGGGTCCTCGAAATGGTCACGGACGCCGCCGGCGAGGTCACCGCGCTCAAGGTCCTGCCCGCGGACTTCTACTGGCGGTTCCAATGGACCGAAGCCGCGATCCTCGCGGGTGTCTCGGTCCTGCTCGCCATCGCCGCGACCTTCGCCATCCGGCGTCGTTCCTAGAAAGGCACCTCTTCTTGCTTTGGCTCACCTGGCGGCAGCACCGTACCCAGCTGCTGGTCACCCTGGGATTCCTGGCCGTGCTCGGCGGCGTCCTGCTCCTCTCCGTGCAGGTCGCCGTCGGCGCCGCGAACGGCGAGATCTCCTTGTACTGTCACGGCGGCGGCGTCCCGTGCCGTGAGTACGACGCGGGACTGGAGGACCTCTACCAGAAGGTCTACCCACTGGTCGCGATGGTGCCGTTCGTTCCCTTGCCGGCAGGCGTCTTCTGGGGCGCGCCACTGCTCGCCAGGGAGTACGAGCGCAACACTCACCAGCTCGCGTGGACGCAGTCGGTCGGCCGCGGGCACTGGCTGGCCGTCAAGTTCGGTGTCCTCGCCGGGTGCGCGACACTCGCCGGGCTCGCTTCGGGGCAGATGTTCGGCGCGTGGCTGGAAATGTTCCCCGGCAAGGCGGAGAGCTTCGCGGAGACGTCCTACTTCGGCGCGCTCGGGGTCGCGCCCGCCGCCTGGTGGCTGTTCGCCTTCACCCTCGGTACGGCGGCCGGGGCGCTCGTGCGCAAGACCTTGCCCGCCATCGCGATCACGGTCGCGGTGTTCCTCGCGGCAGCGATCGCCTTGCTGCTGCTGAGGCCGCATTACGCCGAGCCGGTGCGCACGCTCGGCCCGGACGCGGCCGCGAAAGGGGCGCTGATCGTCAAGCTCGGCAGGGTCACACCGGACGGCCGTGAGGTGAGTTCACTGGACGACGTGCCCGGTTGCCCGGTGGGGACAGGGAAGAGCGCGTGCGCTCAGGCGGCGGGGTATCAGGACTTCACCGTCTACCAGCCCGTCGACCGGTTCTGGCGGTTCCAATGGACCGAGGCGGGCCTCCTGCTGGCCGCGACCGCGGTGCTCGGGGGAGTCGCGGTAGCGGGCACGGTCCGCCGCCGTCGCTGAGACGACGGCGGACCGGGCGCTCAGTCGAGCTGGAGCTCGGGGGAGTACAGGTCGAACCAGTGGTAGAGGTCCAGTGCCCGGTCGATGCCGGAGCGCTGGGCCGAGGACATCGTGGCCGGGTCCACTTCGGACACCCGGTGCAGCCAGTCGCGGTCGACCAGTTCGAATACCGGGTTGTCCCGTTCGGTCAGCGCCTCCTTGGCCTGCTGCTGCAACGCCGCCGCGTAGCCGGGGTCCTGAGTGGACGGATAGGGGCTCTTGACCCTGTCCCGCACCGACGTCGGCAGCACGTGTTCGGTCGCGTGCCGCAGCAGGCTCTTTTCCCTGCCGTCGAACGTCTTCAGCGACCACGGCGTGTTGTAGACGTACTCGACGAGGCGGTGGTCGCAGAACGGCACCCGCACCTCGAGCCCGACGGCCATCGACGCCCGGTCCTTGCGATCCAGCAGCATCCGCACGAACCGGGTCAGGTGCAGGTTGCAGATCGTACGCATCTTGCGGTCCTGCTCGCTCTCGCCGTCGAGGTGCTCGACCTGGGCGACGGCGGCGCTGTACTGGTCGGCGACGTAGCCGGGCAGGTCGAGCTTCTCCTGGACGTCGCCGCGCAGGAGCGTGCCCCGCTCGCTGGTGAGCCCCATCCGGAAGGCGAGCCAAGGGAACGTCCCCGAGTTCACCGCGGCTTCGTCGTGGAACCAGCGGTACCCGCCGAAGACCTCATCGGCGGATTCACCGGACAGCGCCACCGTCGACTCCGCGCGGATCGCCTTGAACAGCAGGTACAGCGAGGTGTCCATATCCCCGAGCCCGGCCGGGATGTCCCGTGCGGCCAGCACCTTGCGGCGGACCTCGGGGTCGCTGAGCTCGCCCGGGTTCAGCACGACGTCCTTGTGGTCGGAGCCGACCAGCCGCGCGACGTCGCGGATGTACGGCGAGTCCGGGGTGTCGCGGACCTCGTCCGGCTGGAAGTTCTCTTCCTGGCCCTGGAAGTCGACGGAGAACGTGCGCAGCCGCTCGCCCTGTTCGGCCAGCCGCGCGGCGGCGAGACCGGTGACGGCGCTGGAATCGAGGCCGCCGGACAGCAGGACGCAGCGGGGGACGTCGGCGATCAGCTGGCGGTGCACGATGTCGGTCATCAGCTCGCGCACCCGCTCGACCGTGGTCTCCTGGTCGTCCGTGTGCTGTTTCGCGTCGAGCTTCCAGTAGGTCCGCGTGCGGATCCCGGAGCGGTCGACGGTGACGATCGTGCCCGGCCCGACCTCGTGCATGCCCTTCCACAACGACCAGCCGGGGGTCTTGGTCATGGACATCAGCTCGCGCAGGCCGTCGGTGTCGACCACCTTGCGCGCCAAGGGGTTCGCGAGGATCGCCTTCGGTTCGGAGCCGAAGAGGACGCCGTCCGGGGTCGGGTAGTAGTAGAACGGCTTGATGCCCATGCGGTCGCGGATCATCACGAGCTTCTCGTCGCGTTCGTCCCAGATCGCGAAGGCGTACATGCCGTTGAGGTGATCGACGACCTCGTCGCCCCACTCCAGGTAGCCGTGGAGCACGACCTCGGTGTCGCTGTCGGTCTCGAATTTGTGGCCCCGCTTGGAAAGCTCCTCGCGCAGCTCGGTGAAGTTGTACGCCTCACCGCTGTAGACCATCGCGGCCAGCCCGGCTTCGGCCATCGGCTGCCTGCCGCCCGGCAGGTCGATGATCGCGAGCCGCCGGTGACCCAGCGCCACGTTCGGCCGGACCCAGGTGCCCGAGTCGTCCGGCCCGCGGCACGCCATGGTCTCGGTCATCGCGTCGACGACTTCCCGGCGCTGGGTCAGATCCGTGTCGAAGGAGACCCACCCTGCGATTCCGCACATCGCTACCTCCTGGTGATTAGTTAGCACATACAACTACTCGTAACACCGGTGTAACATGCTTCGGCGGGCTTGTCTGCCCGAATTGCACGCTCCGTCCGCAGTACGTCACGGTCTGTGGGCCACGTCACCGGGCATCAAGAAGTCGTAAAGGCACCCGATCGGGGCATCAAGAGGCCGTCAGGCAGCGGTCGCGCCGGTCTGTACCAGGCGCAGTGTTGCGGGGTCCTGGTCACCGATGGGGTGACCTGTCCTGAGAGGTGCCTAGTGGCCGACTTGCTCTACGCCGTGCTCCTGATCGGCGTATTCGTGGTTCTCGCCCTGACCCTGCGTGGTCTGGAGAAGCTGTGACCGGCACGGGAGCCGTGGCCAACGTCGTCGGCGGACTGCTGGCGCTGGGGCTGATCGTCTATTTGTTCATCGCACTGGTCAGGCCGGAGAAATTCTGATGTCAGACGTCATGGCCGGCCTCCTGCAGGCCGGCCTCCTCCTCGTCGCGCTCGCCGTGGTCTACCGGCCACTCGGCGATTACATGGCGCGGGTCTTCTCCACCGAGAAGCACACCAAGGCCGAGCGCGGCCTGTACCGCCTGTTCCGGGTGAACCCCGGATCGGAACAGCACTGGAAGACCTACGCGTCCGCCGTGATCGGCTTCTCGTTCGTCTCCGTCGTTTTCCTGTACCTGCTTCAACGGCTCCAGGCGATCCTGCCGTGGAGCCTCGACAAGGAACCGGTCTCGCCGGCGGTCGCCTTCAACACCGCCGTCAGCTTCGTGACCAACACGAACTGGCAGTCCTACAGCCCCGAAGCGACCATGGGTCACTTCGTGCAGATGGCCGGTCTGACCGTGCAGAACTTCCTGTCCGCGGCCGTGGGTCTTTCGGTCGCCATCGCGGTGGTCCGCGGCTTCGTCCGCTCGAAGACCGACCGCCTCGGCAACTTCTGGGTGGACCTGACGCGCGGCACGATCCGGATCCTGCTGCCGATCGCGTTCGTGGCGGCGATCGCGCTGATCGCGCTCGGCGTCGTCCAGAGCCTCAAGAGCGGCGTCGACGTCCTCAACCCGGACGGCAGCACGAGCAAGATCGCGCTCGCGCCCGCCGCGAGCCAGGAGGCCATCAAGGAACTCGGCACCAACGGCGGCGGCATCTTCAACGCCAACTCTTCGCATCCGTTCGAGAACCCGAACGCCTGGACCAACCTGATCGAGATCTTCCTGATCCTGGTCATCCCGGTCTCGCTCACCCGTACGTTCGGCAAACTCGTCGGCAACACGCGGCAGGGCTACGTCCTGCTTTCGGTGATGGGCGCGCTCTTCACCGCGATGCTCGCGGTGACCTGGCTGTCCGAAGCCCACGCGAGCGGGCCGGCGTCGCTGGCCGCCGGGGCGAACCTGGAGGGCAAGGAACAGCGGTTCGGCATCGGCCTGAGTTCGCTGTTCGCCAACGCCACGACCGGCACGTCGACCGGCGCGGTCAACAGCATGCACGACAGCTACAGCGGACTCGGCGGCGGCGGCGCGCTGCTCAACATGTTGCTGGGCGAGATCTCGCCGGGCGGGGTGGGCACCGGTCTCTACGGCATCCTCGTGATGGCCGTGATCGCGATGTTCCTCGCCGGGCTGATGGTCGGCCGGACGCCGGAGTACCTGGGGAAGAAACTCGGCAAACGCGAGGTCACCTGCGCGGCGGTGTCGATGCTCGCCATGCCGACGGTGGTGCTGCTCGGCTCCGGTATCGCGCTGATGCTGGCCGACACCCCGGCCGCCATGACCAACTCGGGCGCGCACGGCCTCTCCGAGGTCCTCTATGCCTACGCCTCGGCGGGCAACAACAACGGCAGCGCGTTCGGCGGGCTCACCGCGACGAACGACTGGTTCCAGTCCTCGTTGTCGGTGGCGATGCTGCTCGGCCGGTTCATCCCGATCCTCGCCGTGCTGTGCCTGGCCGGATCCCTTGCCTCCCAACGGAAGGTCCCGGAGACCGCCGGCACGCTGCCCACCACCGGGCCGCTGTTCGGCACGATGCTCGCGGGCACGATCGTGCTCGTCGCGGCCCTCACCTTCATCCCGGCGCTCGCGCTCGGGCCCATAGCAGAGGCACTCGCATGACCATGACTCAAGAACGCACCCCGGAGGAGATCTCCCAGCACCACGTGGAGAACACGGGCCGCGTCGGCGCGGGGATCTTCAGCCCACGGCAGCTGCTGACGTCCCTTCCCGAGGCGCTGCGCAAGCTCAACCCCAAGCACCAGCTGGCCAACCCGGTCATGTTCGTGGTGTGGATCGGCTCGGCGCTGACCACCGTCTTCGCGATCACCGATCCGAGCGTGTTCACCATCCTCATCACGATCTGGCTGTGGTTCACCGTCCTGTTCGCGAACCTCGCCGAGGCCGTCGCGGAGGGCCGGGGCAAGGCGCAGGCGGAAACCCTGCGGCGCAGCAAGAAGGAGACCGTCGCCCGCCGCCTCACCGAGGACGGCGACGAGGAGACCGTGCCGGGTGCCGATCTGCGCGTCGGTGATCTCGTGGTCGTCGAGGCCGGGCAGGTCATCCCGGGCGACGGCGACGTCGTCGAGGGCATCGCGACCGTCGACGAATCGGCCATCACGGGCGAGTCGGCCCCGGTCATCCGCGAATCGGGCGGCGACCGGTGTGCGGTCACCGGCGGCACCACGGTGCTCTCGGACCGCGTCGTCGTGAAGATCACCACCAAACCCGGTGAGTCCTTTGTGGACCGCATGATCGCCTTGGTGGAAGGCGCTTCCCGGCAGAAGACGCCGAACGAGATCGCGCTGACGATCCTGCTCTCGACGCTGACGATCATCTTCCTGCTCGCCGTCGTGGCGTTGCAGCCGATGGCGGGCTACTCCGGCAGCCAGCAGTCCGTGATCGTGCTGACCGCGTTGCTGGTGTGCCTGATCCCGACGACGATCGGCGCGCTGCTGTCGGCGATCGGCATCGCCGGGATGGACCGGCTGGTCCAGCGCAACGTGCTCGCCACGAGCGGCCGCGCGGTGGAAGCCGCCGGCGACGTCTCGACGCTGCTGCTGGACAAGACGGGCACGATCACCTTCGGCAACCGCAAGGCCACCGAGCTGATCCCGGTCGGGCAGTCCACTATGGACGACATCGCCAAGGCCGCCCGGTTGTCGAGCCTCGCCGACGGCACGCCGGAAGGACGCAGCATCGTCGAACTCGTCGCGAGGGAACACGGGCTCGCGGAGACGGCGTCCGCCGACGAGAAGCTCGCGGACTTCGTCGAGTTCACCGCGCAGACCCGGATGAGCGGCATCGACATCGGCGAGCGGCAGGTCCGCAAGGGCGCCACCGCCTCCGTGCGGGAATGGGTCCGCGAACGCGGTGGCGACATGCCGGACGAGACCGAACGCGTCGTCGACGAGATCAGCCAGCAGGGCGGGACCCCGCTGGTGGTCGCGGAGTACGACGGCGCGAAAGCCTTCGTACGCGGCGTGATCCGGCTGTCCGATGTGGTCAAACCCGGGATGAAGGAGCGGTTCGTCCAGCTCCGCGCGATGGGGATCAAGACCGTCATGATCACCGGCGACAACCCGCTGACGGCCAAGGCCATCGCCAAGGACGCGGGCGTCGACGACTACCTCGCCGAAGCCAAACCCGAAGACAAGATGGCGCTGATCAAGAAGGAGCAGGAGGGCGGGCGGCTGGTCGCGATGACCGGCGACGGCACCAACGACGCCCCGGCGCTGGCGCAATCGGACGTCGGCGTCGCGATGAACACCGGAACCTCCGCCGCCAAGGAGGCGGGGAACATGGTGGACCTCGACTCCGACCCGACGAAACTGATCGAGATCGTCGAGATCGGCAAGCAGCTGCTGATCACGCGTGGCGCGCTGACCACCTTCAGCGTCGCCAACGACCTCGCGAAGTACTTCGCCATCCTGCCCGCGATGTTCACCGGCATCTTCGCCCAGCTCGGCGCGCTCAACATCATGCAGCTGGCGACGCCGAAGTCGGCGATCCTCTCGGCGGTCATCTTCAACGCCCTGATCATCGTCGGGCTGATCCCGCTCGCCCTGCGCGGCGTCCGGTACAAGCCGTCGTCGGCGTCGGCGCTGCTGCGCCGGAACCTGCTGGTCTACGGCCTCGGCGGCATCGTCAGCCCGTTCCTCGGGATCTGGCTGATCGACCTGCTCGTCCGTCTCATCCCTGGAATCGGGTAACTCCATGAACGCACTGTTGAAACAGACCCTCGCCGGGCTGCGTGTCCTGCTCGTCTTCACGGTCCTGCTGGGTGTGGTCTACCCCCTGGGTGTCTGGGCGGTCTCCCGGATCCCCGGCCTCGAAGGCAACGCGGAAGGCTCGATCGTCACCCAGGACGGACAGGCCGCCGGGTCCTCGCTGATCGGCATCGACCCGGTCGCGGCCGACCCGGCCAAGGATCCGTGGTTCCACAACCGCCCGTCCGCGGGCTCGAAGGACGCCCTCGGCCCCGGCGACCCGTCGTCGTCCGGCGCGTCGAACAAGGGCCCGTACAACGAGGACCTGGTCTCCTCGATCGGCGAACGCAAAAAGCTCATCGCCGCCCGTGAGGGTGTCCAGGAGTCGCAGGTGCCCGCCGACGCGGTGACGGCGTCGGGATCCGGCATGGACCCGGCGATCAGCGTCGCGTACGCCCACCTCCAGATCCCGCGAGTGGCCAGGAACACGGGCCTGTCCGAGGAGAAGGTCCGGCAGCTCGTGGCGGAGAACACGAGCGGCGCCGGCATCGGTGTGCCGGGCGTCAATGTGCTGAAGGTCAACTTGGCCGTGCGCGACGCGGCCGGAGGAGCACACTGACAGACGTGGACGAGAACACGACCAAGCCGCGCCGGGGTGAGCTGAGGATCTACCTCGGCGCGGCCCCGGGCGTCGGCAAGACCTACGCGATGCTCGGCGAGGCGCGGCGGCGCCTCGACCGGGGCACCGACGTGGTCATCGGCCTGGTCGAGACGCACGGGCGGAAGAAGACCGCGGAGCTCGTCGAGGGGCTCGAGACGGTGCCGCGCCGCCGGTCCGCGCACCGGGACCACGAGTTCGAGGAGATGGACCTCGACGCGCTGCTCGCCCGCGCGCCCGAGGTCGCCGTGGTCGACGAACTCGCGCACACCAACGTGCCGGGCTCGCGCAACGAGAAGCGCTGGCAGGACATCGACGAGCTGCTCGCCGCCGGGATCGACGTGCTCTCCACGGTCAACGTGCAGCATCTGCAGAGCCTCAACGACGTCGTCGAGCGGATCACCGGCGTCACCCAGCAGGAGACGGTGCCCGACGAGGTCGTACGGCGGGCCGAGCAGCTGGAGCTGGTCGACATCACGCCCGAGGCACTGCGCAGGCGGCTGGCGCACGGCAACGTCTACCCGGCCGAGCGGATCGACGCGGCGCTGGGCAACTACTTCCGGCCCGGAAACCTCACCGCGCTGCGAGAGCTCGCGCTGCTGTGGGTCGCCGACCAGGTCGACGTGGCGCTGCAGCGATACCGGGCCGAGCAGAAGATCACCGACACGTGGGAAGCACGCGAACGGGTGGTCGTGTCCATCACCGGCGGACCGGAGAGCGAGACGCTGATCCGCCGCGCGAGCCGGATCGCGAACCGCGCGGGCGCCGAACTGCAGGTGCTGCACATCCTGCGCGGCGACGGGCTCGCCGGGATGGGGCCGACGGCGGTCGGCAAGTACCGGAAGCTGGCCGAAGAGGTCGGCGCGACCTTCCACACCGTCGTCGGCGACGACGTGCCGACGGCTCTGCTCGACTTCGCGCGCGGGGTGAACGCGACCCAGCTGGTGGTCGGGACCTCGCGGCGGTCACGCGTGGCGAGACTCTTTGACGAGGGCATCGGCGCGGCCGTGGTCCAGCGGTCCGGCCCGATCGACGTCCACATGGTCACGCACGACGAAGCGGGCGGACGGCTGCGAGCCCGCTTCAACCGGAGCCCGCTCGCGCCTTCGCGGCGTTTGACCGGCTGGGTGCTTTCGCTGGCGCTGCCCGCGCTGGCGACGCTGCTCGGTGTCCTGCTGAGGGATGAGCTCGACTTCTCCACCGATGTGATCGACTACGTCCTCGCGACGGTGCTGGTCGCGCTCGCGGGCGGGCTCGGGCCCGCGCTGCTCGCGGCGGTGTTCTCGGCGGGACTGCTGAACTTCTTCTTCACCCCGCCGCTGTACAACCTGACCGTCCACGAGCCGCGCAACGTGATCACGCTGGTCGCGATGGTGCTGGTGGCGGTCCTGGTCGCGGCGGTCGTCGACACCGCCGCCCGGCGCGCGACGCAGGCCGCGCGGGCGCGGACCGAGGCCGCGCTGCTCGCTTCGTACGCGCGGACGGTGCTCACGCACACCAACCCGATCGAGCGGCTGCTGGAGAAGGTCCGCGAGAATTTCGGCCTGACTTCGGTGTCCCTGCTGGAAAAGCGGGACGGGAAGTGGAAACTGGTGGCGAACGCCGGCACGGATCCCTGCGCCGACCCGGATCAGGCCGACGCCGACATCGCGGTCACCGCCGACGTCCACCTGACGCTGCGGGGCCGCGCGCTGCCCGCGTCGGACCGGGGAGTGCTGGAAGCCGTCGCGGGGCAGGCGTTGCTGGCCCTGCGGCAGCAGCGGACGGCGAAGGCGGCCATCCGGGCCGAGCGCAAGGCCGAGGCGACCGAACTCCGCACGGCCCTGCTGTCGGCCGTCGGCCACGACCTCCGGACGCCGCTGACGTCGATCAAGGCGGCCATCGGCAGCCTGCGCGCGACCGACATCTCACTGTCCGAAGAGGACACCGACGAGCTGCTCGAAGCGATCGAGGAATCGGCGGACCGGCTCGCCGGGCTGATCGACAACCTGCTCGACTCGTCGCGGCTGGCGACCGGCGCGGTGCGCCCGCACCTGCGCCCGGTCGGCTACGACGAGGTGGTCTCGCACGCCTTGTCCAATGTGGACAACTCGGCTTCGGTCGTGGTCGCGATCGACTCACGGCTGCCGTCGGTCTGCGCCGATCCCGGTCTGCTGGAACGGGTCGTGGCGAACGTGATCGACAACGCGCTACGGCACGGGAGGTCGCGCGAGCCGATCTCGGCCCGCGCCAGCACGCATTCGGACCACGTCGAACTACGCATCGTCGACCACGGGCGCGGGCTCAAGAAGGGCACCGCGGACTCGGCGTTCGCGCCGTTCCAGCGGCTCGGGGGAGACCGGGACAGCGTGCCCGGCGTGGGACTGGGGCTGTCGGTCGCCAAGGGGTTCACCGAGGCGATGGGCGGGCGGATCCGGGCGGAGGACACGCCCGGCGGCGGACTCACCGTCGTCATCTCGCTGCCCGCCTATGTTGGTCAGGATCCGGAAAAGAGCCTCCTCGCGTTCGACGACGAGGGACTGGAGAACGAAGAGGAGGAGCGAGTGCGATGAGCGCAGACACCGCGTCGGCGACCGTCCTGGTCGTCGACGACGAACCGCAGATCGTGCGAGCCCTGCGGATCAACCTGTCCGCCCGCGGCTACAAGGTGATCACCGCGCACGACGGGACGGCCGCGCTGAAGGCCGTCGCCGAGACCAAACCCGACGTCGTCGTCCTCGACCTCGGCCTGCCCGACCTCGACGGCACCGAGGTGATCGCCGGGCTGCGCGGCTGGACGACCGTGCCGATCATCGTGCTGTCCGCGCGCGGAGACTCGGCCGACAAGGTCGAGGCCCTCGACGCCGGCGCCGACGACTACGTCACCAAACCCTTCGGCATGGACGAACTGCTGGCGCGGCTCCGCGCCGCCGTGCGCCGATCGGCGTCGTCCGGTGTGGACGGTGCGGACGCGGTGGTGGACACGGGATCCTTCCGCATCGACCTGGCGGCGAAGAAGGTGCGCCGGGACGGCAAGGAAGTGCACCTCACCAAGACCGAATGGGGCGTGCTGGAACTGCTGGTACGCAACCGCGGCCGTCTGGTGGCGCAGAAACAGCTGCTGCACGAGGTGTGGGGACCGACGTACGAGACCGAGTCGCACTACCTGCGGGTGTATCTGGCGCAGCTGCGGCGGAAGCTCGAACCGGAACCCTCGCGGCCGCGGCACCTGCTGACGGAACCGGGGATGGGGTACCGCTTCGAAATGTGAGCCGCGGTCTCCGGCTCGAGTGTCATGAAAGGGTCGTTCAGGACATTTTTCGTCCTGAACGACCCTTTCATGACATCCGGTGTACCCGGCCGCCATCCGCCCGTGGGAACGCCATGAACGGTCCGTTCCTTGCAAAATTCGCAAGGAACGGACCGTTCATGGCGCGCGTGGGGCTTGCTGAGGGCCGCCCGTGTCGGCGCCGGAGGTGTCCGTGAGCCCTGGCGGGAGACGCGTTGCGAAAGCCACATTAGCCACGGTTAAAGTTTCGCAAGTGGCTTTAGCAAAAACCATAACGACAG
>NZ_JBIUAQ010000043.1:52434-70005 GCF_044547565.1 Amycolatopsis sp. NPDC052450
TGTGGGCCGCCGGTGGGGGGGCGGGTGGTGGCGGTGAGCCTGGGGGGTTTCCGGGTGGCCAAAGCCACTTTCGAATGTTTTATGGTTGCTAATGTGGATTCCGCAACTCCCTTACCGAGAGCCTGCCGCCCAGCACACGCCGCAAAGTAGTGAAGGCCTCCTTCCCTACCCTCAAGGTAGGCAAGGAGGCCTTCACGGACCCAAGGCTTACTGAGCGCTGCTCGTGGAGGTGTCGGTGACGCCGGAAGTGCTGGACCGGCCCGGGGTCGACTCGCTGGGGGCGCCGCTGGAGCTGGAGCCGCCACCCGTGGTGGTGGGCGTGGTCTCCGGCGGGGGCGTCGTGGTCGGAGGGGTCGTCTTCGTCGGCGGGGTCGTGGTCGGCGGCGTGGGCTTCGTGGGCGACGACGGCGGCAGGACCGTACGCGTGGGCTCACCGCCACCCGGGTTCGGCGGCACGACCGGCGGGGGCGGCGTGACGACGCTCGTCGTCTCCTTGCCGTCCGCCCCGACCGAGGTCACCGTGGTCGGCGGCGCCGTCGAGCTGGAGGGCGCGCCGGGGATCGGCGAGCCGCTGACGGTCATCGGGCCGCCGGGGACGGCGTTGCCCGGGACCACCTGCACGCCGGCGGGGGCGATGCCCTGTCCGCCGCCGGGGACGCCGGTGCCGCCCGCGGTGGCGGAGACGCCGGGACCCGCGAGTTCGGCGATCGCCGCGAAGGCCGTCGCCACCACGAGGCCGCTGACGCCGAGTACGGCGTAGCCGGCGCGGTTGAGCTTGCCGGTGGCGCCGCGTGGGGGTGCCACGGACACGCGTGCGCTCGAATCAGACCCGTCGGGACGGGGCATGTGCTGGCTCCTCGGATGGGGGACTTCGGGGAGTTCGAGACGGCAGACAAGTATGCCAAGCCGGCTCCGGCTACCCGGGCGAGGTAGCCCAAGTGGGGACCCGGCGCGGAGATTATCACCGCTGCTCAACCGTTTGCGAACCACAGCGAACGTCGTGTTCACCCTCCGCGTTCATCCGCATGGTGCACGATGGGGAACGTGAGTGAAGAAGTAACGCACATCAGGCTGACCGCGTGGGTGCACGGTCGCGTGCAGGGTGTCGGTTTCCGCTGGTGGACCCGCAGCCGGGCGCTTGAGCTGGGGTTGGCAGGCAGCGCGGCCAATCTGGCCGACGGGCGTGTCGAGGTGATAGCGGAGGGTGTTCGTGAACACTGTGAGCGGCTTTTGACGGCTTTGCGGTCCGGGGAATCACCCGGAAGTGTGGATCACGTCGTCGAGCGGTGGTCGCCCGCGAAAGGCGGGCTCAGCGGGTTCGTGGAGCGCTGAAGCCCCGCGTCCCACGATCACCGTGAGCACACAGGTAGCCTGGGTCGATTGAAAGACCGGTTCCCGCAGCCAGAGGGGTCAGCACGACGTGCACCTGAAGAGCCTGACGCTCAAGGGCTTCAAGTCCTTCGCCTCGGCGACGACGTTGCGTTTCGAGCCGGGCATCACCTGTGTGGTCGGACCGAACGGCTCCGGTAAGTCGAACGTCCTCGACGCGCTCCGCTGGGTCATGGGCACCCAGGGCGCGAAGGATCTGCGCGGCGGCAAGATGGAGGACGTCATCTTCGCCGGGACCGCCGGCCGTGCCCCGCTCGGGCGCGCCGAGGTGACCCTGACCATCGACAACGCCGACGGCGCGCTGCCCATCGAATACTCCGAGGTGTCGATCACCCGCCGGATGTTCCGTGACGGCGCGAGCGAATACGAGATCAACGGCGACCGCTGCCGCCTGATGGACGTGCAGGAACTGCTGTCGGACTCCGGTATCGGCCGCGAGATGCACGTCATCGTCGGGCAGGGGCAGCTTTCGGCGATCCTCGAATCCAAGCCCGAGGAGCGCCGCGCCTTCATCGAAGAGGCCGCCGGCGTCCTCAAGCACCGCAAGCGCAAGGAACAGACCCTGCGCAAGCTCGCGAACATGCAGGGCAACCTCGACCGCCTCGGCGACCTCACCACCGAGCTCCGCCGCCAGCTCAAACCGCTGGGCAAACAGGCCGAGATCGCCCGCAAGGCGCAGTGGGTGCAGTCCGAACTGCGTGACGCGCGGCTGCGGTTGTTCGCCCACGACCTGGTCACCCAGCGCGAAGGCATCGCCAAGGAAGAGGCCGACGAGCGCGTCGCCCGCCAGCGGCGCGGCGAGGTCGAGCAGGCGCTGGAGATCGTCGCCGCCGAGGAGGCCGAGCTCGAAGCGTCGCTCGCCGAGGACGCGCCGAAGCTGGCCGCCGCGCAGGAGACTTGGTACAAGCTCTCGGCCTTGACGGAGCGGTTGCGCGGCACCGTGCGGCTCGCGCTGGAGCGTCAGCGGCATCTGTCGTCCGACGTGCAGCAGGCGAGCACCGGCCGTGACCCCGACGAGCTGCTCGCCGAGGCGGAGCAGGTCGCCGAGCGGGAGCAGGAGCTCAACGAGGCCGTCGCCGAGGCCCGCCTGCTGCTTTCGGAGACCGTCCAGCGGCGTGAGCAGCTCGAACATCTCGTGCAGGCGGCCGAGCGGGCGCATATGGCCGCGGTCCGGGCGATCGCCGATCGCCGGGAAGGGCTCGCGAAGCTCTCCGGTCAGGTCGAGGCGTTGCGCAGCAAGAACGGCGCCACCTCCGACGAGATCGACCGGCTCACCGTGTCACTCGAAGAGGCCGCCGAGCGGGCGGAGATCGCCGTCGAGGAACTCGAAGAGGCCAAGGCCGCGGGCGGCGTCGAGGAATCCGACGACTCCGACCTCCAGGCCCACCACGACCGCGCGGTGGAGGCCAACAACGCCGCGAAGGCGCGGGTCGAGGAGCTGGTCAAGGCCGAGCGGGCCGCCGAACGCGAGATCGCGTCGGAGAAGGCCCGCGTCGAGGCGCTCTCGATGGGCTTGCGGCGCAAAGACGGCGCCGGCGCGCTGCTCGGCGCGCAGCACGAACTGCCGGGCCTGCTCGGTTCGGTCGCCGCGCTGCTCACCGTCGAAGCGGGCCACGAGGTCGCGTTGGCCGCGGCGCTCGGCCCGGTCGCCGACGCGGTCGCGGTCAACGGCGGCGAAGACGCGCTCGCCGCGCTGAAGTTCTTGAAGGACAACGACTCCGGCCGCGCGGGTATCCTGCTCGGCGGACTGGAGTCCACTGTGGACACCAGTTCGTGGCCGTCGCTGCCCGAGGGCGCGCGCTGGGCGCGCGAAGTCGTCACGGCGCCGCCCGCGTTGCGCTCGGCGGTCGAGCACGCGCTCGACCGGGTGGCCATTGTGGACAGTCTGGAATCCGCGCGCCGTCTCGTCGAGGTCCACCCCGAGGTCAGCACGGTCACGCCGGAGGGCGACGTCTTCGGGGCCCGCTGGGCGGTCGGCGGTTCGGCGCGCAGCGAGAGCGTCATCGAGGTGCAGGCCGCGGTCGACGAGGCCGGTGATCGGCTGAACGCCGCCGAGCGCGCGCTGGAACGCACCGCCGCGGAACTCGAAGGCGCCCGCGCCGGACAGGCCGCCCGGCGCGAAGAGGTCGGCAGGGCGAAGGAAGCGCTCGGGGACGCGAAGGTCCGCAAGGCCCGCTCGTCCGAGCGCTTGAACCGGATGGAGCAGGCCGCACGTGCCGCGCAGGCCGAGATGGATCGGCTGAGCAATCAGCGCGCCAAGGTCGAGCAGAGCCGCGAAGAGGCGCTGCGGCAGCTCGCCGAACTCGAAGAGCGGCTGGCCGCCGTCGCCGAACAGGAAGTCGACGAGGATCCGGACACCGCCGAGCGTGACCAGGCCGCCGAAGACCTCGGCACGGTCCGCCAGGAGGAGATGGAGTCCCGGCTCGCGCTGCGCACCGCCGAGGAGCGCGCGCGGAGCATCCAGGGCAAAGCCGAATCGCTCCGCCGGGCCGCGCATGCCGAGCGTCAGGCGCGTGAACGTGCCGAAAAGTCCAGGGCCGCAAGGAAACGCGGCGCCGAGATCGCCAACGCGGTGGTCAACGGCGGCGAGATCGCGTTGGAGCGTATCGAGGTCTCCGTGCAGCGCGCCGCCCACGAACGGGACGAAGCCCAGGCGCAGCGGCAGTCGCGGGAGACCGCGCTGACCCAGGTCCGCAGCAAGGTCCGCGAACTGACCGGCGAACTGGAGAAGCTCACCGACGCCGTTCACCGCGACGAGGTGCTGCGCGCCGAGCAGCGGCTGCGGCTGGAACAGCTCGAAACCAAGATCGCCGAAGACTTCGGCATCGGCCTCGAGGACCTCGTCACCGAGTACGGCCCGGACGTTCCCGTGCCGCCGAGCGCGGGCGAGATGGCCGAGTACGAAGCCGCCAAGGAACGCGGCGAGGACGTCACTCCGCCGCCGCCCATGCCATTCGACCGCGACACCCAGGCACGCCGGGCGAAGCGCGCGGAGAAGGACCTGAGCCTGCTGGGCAAGGTCAACCCGCTGGCGCTGGAGGAGTTCGCGGCCCTGGAGGAGCGGTACAAGTTCCTCTCGACCCAGCTCGAAGACCTCAAGGACACCCGCAAGGACCTCGAAGCCGTCATCAAGCAGGTCGACGAGAAGATCCTCGAGGTCTTCGCGTCGGCGTACGAGGACGTCGCGCGCGAATTCGAGACCGTGTTCAGCGTGCTGTTCCCGGGCGGCGAGGGGCGCATGGTGCTCACGCAGCCCAACGACCTGCTGTCCACCGGCGTCGACGTCGAAGCGCGGCCGCCGGGCAAGAAGGTCAAGCGGCTCTCGCTGCTCTCCGGTGGCGAGAAGTCGCTCGTCGCCGTCGGCATGCTCGTGGCGATCTTCCGCGCCCGCCCTTCGCCCTTCTACGTCATGGACGAGGTCGAGGCCGCGCTCGACGATACCAACATGCGACGGCTGATCGGGCTGCTGGAGCAGCTGCGGGACTCTTCGCAGCTGATCATCATCACCCACCAGAAGCCGACCATGGAGATCGCCGACGCCCTGTACGGCGTTTCGATGCAGGGCGACGGCATCACGAAGGTGATCTCGCAGCGGCTGCGTACCGCCGAAGACGAGCCGGTTTCCGCTTAGCGCGTGCAATGAAAGGCCCCTTCATTGCAAAATTTGCAATGAAGGGGCCTTTCATGTCGCCTCGGAGGGGCTAAACCGGCGTCGACTCCTTCACGTCCGGCTCCGCCAGCGGGTCGACGCTTCCGTGCCGCAGCGACAGCAACCCGCCCACCACGAGTGTGATCACCACACCGCACAGCGTGTACCAGGGCCACGCCAGCGCCACCGTGTTCCCCGAAGACTTGCTGAAGTCGACGCCGATCAGGCTGCCGTCCGGTTTGTTGAACTTGACGCCGAGGATGAGGAACGCCATCACGATCACCGTCGACACGAACGCCACGATCGCGTCCGCCTGCCTCGCCCGCTTGAACAGCAGGCCCAGCAGGAACGCGCCGAGCAGCGCGCCGTAGGTGTAGCCGGTGATGCCGAGCGCCTGCACGACGATCGGGTCGGCCGAGGTCTTGTTGGAGGAGGCGAAGAAGCCCGCGCACAGGATCAGCGCGCCCGCCCAGACGATCGTCCAGATCCGGCCGTGCTTCAGCCGGTCGGCTTCCGGCAGCTGCCTGCCGATCACCCGTTCGTAGACGTCGGTCACCGTCGAGGACGCCAGTGCGCCGAGCGAAGAACTCAGTGCGGCGGCGAGGATTCCGGCGATCACGAAACCGGACAGGCCGCTCGGCAGGTCGTTCACGATGAAGTTCGCGAACAGCTCGTCCTTGTTGGCGAGCCCGAGGCCTTCCGGCTTCGGCTTCGTCGGGGCCAGGCCGTTGTAGAGCGCCCACAGCAGCACGCCGATGAACAGGAACAGCGCGAACTGGATGAACACCACGAAACCGCTGGCGACCAGGGCCTTCCGCGCCGCACGCAAGTCGTTGGTGGACTGGAGGCGCTGCACGATCAGCTGGTCCGAACCGTGCGAGGCCATCGAGAGCACGGCGCCACCGATCAACGCGGTGAAGAACGCGTACTGCCCGGTGAGCATGTTCGAGGAGAAGTCGAAGATCTGGAACTTGTTGGCGTCGACGGCTTTGTCGAACCAGCCGTCCGGCAGCCTGCTGGAGATCGCCCAGATCACCACGACCGCGCCGAGGACGTACCAGAGCATCTGGATCGCGTCGACCCAGACGACCGCGCGGACCCCACCGAAGAAGCTGTAGAGCACCATCGCGATGCCGAGGCCGATCACGATGGTCCAGTACGAGACGTTCAGGCCGTAGGCCGCCATCACCACCTTGATCGGGATCGCGGTGGCGAACAGCCGGATGCCGTCGGCCAGCGTGCGGGTGAGCAGGAACGTCACCGACGCGGTGCCCTGCAACCCGCCGCCGAAGCGTTTGCCGAGGAAGGCGTAGGCGGTGACCAGGTTGCCCGCCACGTAGCGCGGCAACAGCACCATCGACACCACGATCCGGCCGGCGATGTACCCGATCGCCAGTGCCAGGTAGGTCATCCCGCCGTCGCCGGGGGTGGCGATGTAGGCCACCGTCGGCACGGAGAGCACGGTGAGGGTGGACGTCTCCGCGGAGACCACCGAGAGGCAGGCCACCCACCAGGAGATCTTGCCTTCGCCGACGAAGTAGTCGGAGCCGGATTTCTGCTTGCCGCCGATCCAGACGCCCAGCAGGGGCATGCCGACCAGAAAAAGCCCGATGATCGCGAGGTCAAGTGCGCGCATCCGTATCTCCTATCGCTCGCCGGTCGTCGCCGCCACCCGTAGCCGGGTCACGGTTGAGCTGTGCGGCGCGGGGAGTCGCAGGGGCCCCGCGCCCGGGGTGATGCTGCCGAGCAGCCGGTCGCCGCGGGCACCGGTCGCCGACGGGAGGTTCCCCGGCACACCGGACCAGGTCAGCCAGCCCAGCAGAATGGTCAGGTATGCCTCTTTGCCCGCGCGTGGCAGCCCGTGGTCGTCGCTGGTCTTCAGCGCCGCGCCCGGCAGGTTCCTGGCGAGCGAGGCCATCAGCGCCGGGTTGTCGGCGCCGCCGCCGGAGACGATCACCGTGGCGATGGAGTGGCGACGGCATTCCGCGGCGATCGTCACCGCGGTCAGTTCGGTCAGCGTCGCCAGGAGGTCTTCCGCGTCGACCGGCGGAAGCCCGTCGAGCGCCGTGTCGAGATACGCGCCGTGGAACAGTTCCTTGCCGGTGGACTTCGGCGGAGCGGCCGCGTAGTACGGGTCGAGCAGGAGTTTCGCCAGCAGGTCGGGCCGGACGTTCCCGCGCAGGGCGAGCGCTCCGTCGATATCCGCACGCAGTCCGGTGACGCGGTGCGCGGCGATGTCCATCAGCGCGTTGCCGGGACCGGTGTCGTAGGCCAGCACGGCACCGTCAGTGCCGTTTGCCGGTACCACGGTGATGTTCGCGATCCCGCCGATGTTCAGCGCCGCGACCGCGCCCGAGGCGGCCATGTCCCGTAACCACAGCGCGTCCAGTGTGCTGGCGAGCGGCGCGCCGTGCCCGCCGGCGGCGACGTCGCGGACGCGCAGGTCGGCCACCACCGGCAGTCCGGTGCGTTCGGCGATCCACGCCGGATTCCCCAGTTGAAGCGTGCCGCGGGCGGCGCCGTCCTCGACCCAGTGGAACACCGTCTGGCCCAGCGAGGCGACGACGTCCGCGGTGCCGCCTGCCAGTTCCTCGACGCCGCGGGCGGCCGCCTCACCGAAGGCCTGGCCCACCAGGGTGTCGAGTTTCGTGAGCTGTTCGGCGCTGCAGGGATTCGGCGGCAGTGCGTCGAGCAAGGCGTCGCGGAGCGTTTCGGGATACGGGACTTCGAGCCTGCCGAGCGGGGAGAGCACCACAGTGTCCCCGTCGGCGCGCAGTTCGGCGGCCGCCACGTCGATCCCGTCGATCGACGTGCCGGAGATGAGCCCGATCACCCGGACCCCAGAGCCGGAGAAAACCGTCATTCGGAGTGGTCTAGCCCTCGATCCGGAGGCCGCGCAAGCGACACCGTTTCTTCTTGTCCGAAATGAGTCCTATCCAGTGGGTGCTTGACAAGATCGGCTCGCTTCCCGTGGGGTGTCTGAACGCGACGGTATGCGGATGCGAGGATGGCGCCGTGTCGAGTACCCCCTGGTTCTGGATCGTTGTCCTTGCCGTCGTGGTCCTGGTCGCCGTTCTGGTGGCCGGGCTGTTCATCGCGCGCCGCCGCCGGATCAGCCTGGACGAGTCCAAGGCTGCCGATGTCGTCGAGAAGCCGAAGGGCGGCGGCTATACCGCGACAGGCGGGATCGCGCTCGCCCCCGGCGGCGAGAAGACCGAAGAAGCCGAGGAACCCGGCCACCCGGTCGAGGATCGCCCGGAGACCGACGGCCAGCCCGCCGTCGGAGACGACGCGGCGGTGCCGAGGGATTCCGCGCAGCGCACGGTGCGCGACATCGAACTTCCCGAACCGGCCGAGGAAGAGCCGGCGCCCGCTCCCGCCCCCGTGCCCGCCGAAGAGATCGCCCCGGCCGCCGGACGGCTGGAGCGGCTGCGCGGCAGGCTCGGCAAGTCCCGTTCGATGTTCGGGCAGAGCCTGCTCGGCCTGCTGGGCGCCGGTGACCTCGACGAGGACTCCTGGCAGGACGTCGAAGACACACTGCTCATGGCGGACCTGGGGGCCGGGACGACCACCGAGATCGTCGAGCGCCTCCGTGAGGAGCTGAAGCGCCGCGCCGTGCGGACCTCCGAGGAAGCGCGCACGGTGTTGCAGGAGGTGCTGACCGCCGCCCTGTCGACCGACGCGGTCCGGGCCGTCCGCGCGCTGCCACACACCGTCGACGGCGTGAAGCAGCCCGCCGTCGTGCTGGTCGCCGGCGTCAACGGCACCGGCAAGACCACCACCACCGGCAAACTCGCCCGCGTGCTCGTCGCGCAGGGGAGCACCGTGGTGCTCGGCGCGGCCGACACCTTCCGCGCCGCCGCGGCGGACCAGTTGCAGACGTGGGCCGAGCGCGTGGGCGCGGAGGTCGTCCGCGGCAAGGAAGGCGCGGACCCGGCGGCGGTCGCGTTCGACGCCGTCAAACGCGGTATCGAAGCGGGTGTGGACGCGGTCCTGGTCGACACCGCCGGCCGTCTGCACACCAAGACCGGCCTGATGGACGAGCTCGGCAAGGTCAAGCGGGTCGTCGAGAAGCAGGCGAAGGTCGACGAGGTGCTGCTGGTGCTCGACGCCACCACCGGGCAGAACGGGCTGATGCAGGCTCGCGTGTTCTCGGAGGTCATCGACGTCACCGGCATCGTGCTCACCAAGCTGGACGGCACGGCGAAGGGCGGCATCGTCTTCCAGGTGCAGCGCGAACTCGGCGTGCCGGTCAAGCTGGTCGGTCTCGGCGAAGGGCCGGACGACCTGGCGCCGTTCGAGCCGGGAGCGTTCGTCGAGGCCCTGCTCAGCAACTAGGACGCGCGCATGCGAGGGACCAGCACTTCCACTATGTAGCGGGAGACGTGGAGGCTGTGGGCCGGGCAGAGTGCGTAGCCTGCTCCGGGGCCCCCGCACATCGGGCATGCCTTGAGCCAGAAGCCGGTCTGCTTGGGTGCGGATTCCTTGGGCGCTCGGATGAGCACCGGAGCCGGGCGAATACAGGCTTTCGCGGTGCCGTTGCCGCCCAGCCACAGCAACTGTGACCCGACGGCGTGAAGGATCGGCTCCGGGCCGAGCCGGGGAGACAGTTCGTGGATCTTCGCCGTGATCTCGTAGCGGCCTCGTTTCAGCCGCACACGGGCGGTTTCCCCGAGCACCATGTCCAGCCTCAGGCTCTCGGTGAACCGGTCGACCCTCCGCAAAGTGAGGACGACCGGTGCCTTCGCGCCCCGGCAGTACGGCAAGGTGTACTTCACGGTGATGTCGAGGTCGCTGGTCGCTTCGGCGCCTTGGACGCTGAGATCGTGCCGCTGTCGCTTCCGGCCGCCTGAGGCCACTGCTCGGTCGAGGGCCTTCTCCGCGAACTTCTGCCCGATCCAGGTGATCACCGCGTCGACCATCCGAAATCCCCTCGCTCGGCTCCCCTCGAGGTTACGGCGAAGGCCCCTTTCCCGGCTCAGCCGAAAGAGGGGCCTTCGCGGTCAGACGGAGACCGGAGCGTCGGCCGGGACCGGGACGGGCTTCTTGTCCCGCATCACCAGGAACGCGACCACCGCCGCGGCCAGCACGCCCACGGCGCTCACCAGGAACGTCGTCGACATCGCCGAGGTGAACGATTCACGGGCCGCGGTGATGAGCCCGCCATCACCGGTGGCGAAGGCGTCACTGATCGAAAGCCGTGCCCGCGCGGGGGCGGATTCGGGCATCTGCGAGGTGAACAGGCTCGACACGATGCTGCCAAGGATCGCGATGCCGAGCGCGGCGCCCAGTTGCTGGATGGTGTCGTTGAGCGCGGAGCCGACACCGGCCTGCTCCTCCGGGACCTCGCCCATCAGCGCCGCGATCGCCGCCGGCATCGCCAGTCCACCGCCCGCGCCGAGCAGGAACAGTGCGGCCGCCGGCAGCAGGAACCCCTCGTTCGCCGACAGCGTCGCGAGCATGCCGAATCCGGCGGCCATCACGGTCATCCCGACGGTGGCCAGTGCGCGGTTGCCGATCTTCTGGCCCAGCGTGGCGCCGAGGGTGTTGCAGAGCAGCGACGCGACGGCCATCGGGATGAAGGCCAGACCCGCCTGGGTCGGGGTGTAGCCGAGCACGAACTGCAGGTACTGGGTCAGGAGCAGCAGCAGCCCGCCGTTGCCGATCTGCACCAGCGTGAGCGACAGGCTGCCGCCGCTGAAGTTGCGCTTGCGGAACAGCTTGAGCGGGACCATCGGCGACGGCGTGTGCCGCTCCCAGAGCACGAAGCCGATCAGGCTCACCACCGCGATCGTCAGCGGGACGAGGGTTCCGGCCTCGGTGATGCCGTGCTTGGGCAGTTCGATGATCGTCCACACCAGCGCCGTCATGCCGGCGGCGGAAAGGATCGCGCCGAGCGGGTCCGGCTTCTGCCACGGGCCCTTGGACTCCGGCATCAGCGTGAGCGCGGCGATCACCGCGATGACGACGATCGGCACGTTGATCAGGAACACCGCGCCCCACCAGAACCACGCGATCAGCACGCCGCCCAGCACCGGGCCGCCGATCATGCCGAGCATCGCGACCGCGCTCCACGCCGCCATCGCCTTGCGGCGCTCCTCGTCGTCGAAGACGGTGATCAGGATCGACAACGTGCTCGGCATGATCAGCGCGCCGCCGACGCCCATCACCGCACGCGACACGATCAGTTCGAGCGGGTTCGAGGCGAACGCGGCGACGAGTGAGGCCACCCCGAACAGGATGAGCCCGATGAGCATCACCTTCCGGCGCCCGAACCGGTCCCCGAGGCTTCCCGAGGTGAGCAGCAGGCCGGCGAACACGAGGATGTAGGAGTCCAGGATCCACTGCGTGTCCTGGGCGGTCGCCCCGAGGTCTTCGGCCAGCGGCGGCACGGCGACCGTCAGCACCATGTTGTCCACGACCAGCACGAGCGTGCTCAGGCACAGCACGATCAGGATCCACCAGCGGCGTGGATCGCGTGCGGGCGATGCGTTCATCGGGATACCCCCAGAAGAGTTTGCGTACGTTGTTCCGTCGATGCGCACACTGTACGCAGAACGAATCGGCGTACGCAAGGGGGTACTTCGTGCGCTAGGGTGGCGGCATGTCAGTGGATGAACAGCCGATCCAGTCGGTATGGACCCGGCCCCGCCGGAAGCGGGATCAACCCGCGCTGAGTCAGGCGCAGATCGTGGCCGAGGCCGTCCGGCTGCTGGACGTCGAAGGCGTCGACGCGCTGAGCATGCGCAGGCTCGGCACCGCGCTGAACGCGGGCGCGACCTCGCTCTACCGGCACGTGGCGAACCGTGACGAGCTGATCGAGCTGGTCGTCGACGAGGTCTACGGCGAGATCACCGTGCCGGACGGTGATGATCCGGCACGGTGGCGGGAAGCAGCCGTCGTCGGGGCGCAAAGCGTCCGCGCGATGATCCTGCGGCACCCGTGGGTCGCTTCACTGCTCGGCTCGGTCGGCCTGTCGTACCTCGGGCCGAACGTCATGCGGCTCAACGAGCGGCTGCTGGCCGTCTTCGTGGCCGCGGGATTCCCCGGCGACGAGGCGGATCAGGCGATCAGCGCGGTGATCTCGTACGTCATCGGCATGGGCACGACCGAGGCGGCATGGCTCACGACCGTCGCGAAGAGCGGCCAGAGCGAGCGAGAATGGGCGCGGCGACTGCGTCCCGCCGTCGAGGAAGCGGCACGGGAACACCCGCGCCAGCGGGAGATGCTCGTGCGGAACGACGCGGAGGCCGACCCGGAGCGGCTTCGCGACGAGAAGTTCCGCTACGGGCTGGACAGGATGCTCGACGGCTTGGAGACCAGGCTCAAACGGTGACCCCGTCCCGCGAAAGGGTCGAGCCGAGCGAGTTCGCGATCCGCTGGACGACCGGCGCGATGCGCTCGACGGCCTCCATCGTGAGCCGCCCCGAAGGCCCGGACACCGAAACCGCGGCCGGCACCGGCGCGCCCGGGACCGCGACGGCCACGCAACGGACGCCCAGTTCCTGCTCCGCTTCGTCGAGTGCGTAACCCTGCTGGGCGATTTTCGCCAGCTCGCGCAGGAGCGCGTCCTGGTCGGTGAAGGTGTGCTCGGTGTAGGAAGGCATGCCCGTCCTGGCGAGCAGCGCCGTGACGTCGTCGGACGGCAGGTGCGCGAGCATCGCCTTCCCGACGCCGGTGCCGTGCGGCAGGAGACGCCGTCCGACCTCGGTGAACATCCGCATCGAGTGCTTCGACGGCACCTGCGCGACGTAGACGACCTCGTCACGCTCCAGGACGGCGAGGTTCGCGGTCTCGCCGACCTCGTCGACCAGCTCCGCGAGCAGCGGCCGGGCCCACGAGCCGAACTGCATGCTGGCGTTTTCACCCAGCCGGATGAGCCGGGCGCCCAGCGCGTACCGGCGGTTGGTGTTCTGCCGGACGTAGCCCAGGACCACCAGCGTCCTGATCAGCCGGTGAATGGTCGGCATCGGCAGCCCGGACAGCGTCGCCAGCTCCGAAAGGCTGGCCTCGCCGCCGGTGTCCGCGAGATGCTCGAGGAGCTCGAAGGCCCGCTGAAGGGACTGGACGCCGCCGTCGCGCCCGTTCTTCTCCGCTGCCACCGTGGTACTCCTTACGTCTGCGTTGATGTTCCGCTATGCAGAAACTATAGTCCGTCATGTAAAACCGTAGGGACGTTATTTATCCGAACTCGGGGTGTTGCTCATGTCTGAAGCTCAGGTGCTCGGCGATCCGGTCGAGCGCGGGGACGAAATCCTCACGCCGGAGGCGCTCGCCTTCCTCGCCGGCCTGCACGAGGCCTTCGCCGCCCGCCGCGACGAGCTGCTGCAGGCCAGGGGCAAGCGCCGCGAGCAGGCCAGGACCACCGGCAAACTCGACTTCCTGCCCGAGACCAAGGAGATCCGCGAGGGCGACTGGAAGGTGGCCGAGGCCCCGCCCGCGCTGCGCGACCGCCGCGTCGAGATCACCGGTCCGACCGACCGCAAGATGACCATCAACGCGCTGAACTCCGGCGCCAAGGTCTGGCTCGCCGACCTCGAGGACGCCAACACGCCGCACTGGGCGAACGTCGTCTCCGGCCAGGTCAACCTGTACGACGCCGTCCGCGAGACCATCACGCTGGAAAGCGGTGGCAAGAGCTACTCGCTGAAGGATGACGTCGAGCACGCGACCATCGTCGTCCGCCCGCGCGGCTGGCACCTCGACGAGCGTGGCCTGTCCTTCGGCGGACGCCAGGCCGTCGGCGCGCTGGTCGACTTCGGCCTGTACTTCTTCCACAACGCGCAGGAGCTGCTCAACCGCGGCAAGGGCCCGTACTTCTACCTGCCGAAGATGGAGAGCCACCTCGAAGCGCGGCTCTGGAACGACGTCTTCACCCACGCGGAGAAGACGCTCGGCATCTCCCACGGCACCGTCCGCGCGACCGTGCTGATCGAGACCATCCCGGCCGCGTTCGAGATGGAGGAGATCCTCTACGAACTGCGCGAGCACGCCTCCGGCCTCAACGCCGGCCGCTGGGACTACCTGTTCAGCGTCATCAAGTACTTCCGCGACGCGGGCGAGAAGTTCGTGCTGCCGGACCGCAACTCGGTCACCATGACCGCGCCGTTCATGCGCGCGTACACCGAACTGCTGGTGCGCACCTGCCACAAGCGGGGCGCGTTCGCGATCGGCGGCATGGCCGCGTTCATCCCGAACCGCAAGGACCCCGAGGTCACCGCGGCCGCGCTCGACAAGGTCCGCGCCGACAAGAGCCGTGAGGCGGGCGACGGCTTCGACGGTTCCTGGGTCGCGCACCCCGGCATGGTGGACATCTGCCGCGAAGAGTTCGACAAGGTCCTCGGCGACAAGCCCAACCAGCTCGACCGCACCCGCGACGAGGTGTCCGTCACCGCCGAACAGCTGCTCGACGCGGCTTCGACGCCGGGTGGCGCCACCGCGGCCGGTCTGCGCGCCGCCGTCGACGTCGGCATCCGCTACATCGCCTCCTGGCTGGGCGGAAACGGCGCGGCGGCCATCCACAACCTGATGGAGGACGCGGCCACCGCGGAGATCTCGCGTTCGCAGGTGTGGCAGTGGGTGCGCAACGGCACGCAGCTCGACACCGGCGACAAGGTCACCGAGGAGCTGGTGCGAGGCGTGCTGGCCGAGGTCCGCGGCGAACTGGCCGCCGAGATCAAGCCGGAACTGCTGGAGCCCGCCGTCGAGCTGTTCGAGCAGGTCGCGCTCGCCGACGAGTTCCCGGACTTCCTGACCCTGCCCGCCTACGAACGGATCAAGTAGACAGATGGGGAACGGGCGGCTCACCGAGGACGTTTACACCGCCGCTGACGCGCGCCTCGCCGAGGCCGACGCGCGCGTCGCGGCCAAATACCCCGGTGAGCCGCCCGGCCGCCAGCCCGTGCACACCGTGTACGTGCCCGCGTCGCAGTACAAGACGCGGCTCGTGGCGGATTGGGGCAAGCAGGCCCTGCGGGTCTTCGGCGAGCACGCCGATCAGCTGAACCTGGACGCGGACATCGCCGACCGGGTCCGGACCAAACTGCTGACCGAGCCGATCGAGGATCTGCGGATCGACTTCGAGGACGGCCTCGGCAGGCCGGGCGACGACGAGGAAGACGCCACCGCGCTCGCCGCGGGCCGGACCCTCGCCGTCACGGGCGGGACGCCGTTCGTCGGCATCCGCTTCAAGAGCTTCGAAGCCGCGACCCGCCGTCGCGGCATCCGCACGCTCGATCTCTTCCTGGCCGGGTTGCTGGAAAGCGGGCCGCTGCCGGACGGTTTCGTCGTCACCCTGCCGAAGGTGACCGCTGTCGAGCAGGTCGAAGTGGCGGCGGATATCTTGGAGCGCCTCGAATCCGCGTACGGCCTGCCCGACGGCACGCTGCGGTTCGAGGTTCAGATCGAGACCGCACAGTCCATTGTGGACGTCGATGGAACGGTGGCGGTGCCGCGGATCATCGACGCCGCGCGAGGCCGCTGTTCGGGCCTGCACTACGGGACCTACGACTACAGCGCCGGGCTCGGGATCAGCGCCGAGTACCAGAGCATGGAACATCCGGCCGCCGATTTCGCCAAGCAGCTCATGCAGGTCTCGGCCGCGGGGACGGGCGTCCGGCTCTCGGACGGCTCGACGAACAAGCTGCCCGTCGGCGACGCGATCCTCCCTGCCTGGCGCGAGCATCTGCGGTTGGTGCGGCGCTCGCTGGAGCGGGGTTTCTATCAGGGCTGGGACCTGCACCCGCACCAGCTGCCGACCCGGTTCGCCGCCACGTACGCCTTCTTCCGCGAGGGGTTCCCGGCGGCACTGGGCCGGTTGCGGGACTACGCGGACCAGACCGGGCGAGGGGTCCTGGACGAACCGGCGACGGCGCAGGCTCTGGCGAGTTTCCTGTTGCGCGGGCTGGATTGCGGAGCCTTGGACGCGGGGGAGCTTTCGTTCAGCCGGTCCGAACTGGACGGTTACGCGCGGCGGACCGTGTGACGCGGAGGTGAGCGGGACTGTGCGGGTGTGGTGCGTTGGATGACCAGAATCCACACAGTTGTGCTGTGCTTGGTCTGGTCGCGCTCCTTAGTACATGAAGGCCCCCTTCCTTGCGCCTAGTGTCCTGCGCCGGAAGTTCGCGCCGTTAATCCGTATCGATAGCCGGCCGTTTCGCGCCTGGCCCGGGGGGCATGAAGTGCGTCGCGAAAGCCACTTTCGCGACGCCTGGGGTCGCGAAAGATGCTCCTATTGATGTCTAGGGGTGTGGGTGAGGTCTGTGATGAGTGCTCGGTGGATTTCGCGGGCTGTGTAGCGTTTGAGGCAGCGGATGATGTGTCGTTTGGGGATGCCTTCGGTGGTGCGTCGTTGGACGTAGGCGCGGGTGCGGGGGCAGTGGCGCATGCGGACGAGCACGATGCGGTGGAGGGCTGCGTTGGCGTGGCGGTCACCGCCGCGGTTGAGGCGGTGGCGGGTGGTGCGGCCGCTGCTGGCGGGGATGGGTGCGGTGCCGCAGAGGTGCGCGAAGCGTGCTTCTGTGTTGATGCGGTGGGGGTTGTCACCGGCGGTGGTCAGGAGCTGGGCGGCGGTGTCGGGTCCGACGCCGAAGACAGCGGTGGTGGCGGGCAGGATCTGGCGGGTCAGGGTGGCTAGTTCTGTTTTGGCGTCGTGGATCTCGTCGGTGAGGTGCTGGATGCGGCGGGCGAGGCGGCGTAGCGCGGTTTTGACGCCGGTGAGCGGGTCGGTGAGGTCGGTGCTGGGGCGGAGCCGGGCGCAGGCGGTGATCAGGGTTTTGCCGGTCAGCTCGGTCAGGGATTCGCGCAGGGTGGCGGGTGCGGTGACGATGAGGGCGTCGAGCTGGTTGAGGGCCGCGGTGCGGGATTTGACCGCGCCGTTGAGCACCGTGCGCAGCGCGGTGATCGAGGCGGCGGGTCCGGTCCCGGTTTTGGGGACGGTCGTGGCGCGGCCGGACTGGACGGCGCGGGCGGCGTTGATCGCGTCCTGGGTGTCGGTTTTTCCTGTGCGGCGGCGGGTATGCCGGTCGGGCTGGTTGACCTCCACCACCTGGATGTCCTCGGCGGCCAGGTAGCGGGCCAGCCCGGCGCCGTAGGAACCGGTGCCCTCGACGCCCACCTCGGTGACCGTGCCGAGAGTCCTCAGCCAGGTCAGCAGCGCGGCGTATCCGGTGGTGGTGGCGGGAAACGTGCGGGTGCCCAGTACCCGGCCGAGACCATCGAGAGCGGCCGCAGTGTGGGTGTCCTTATGGGTATCGACCCCGCCGGTCACCCGGGCCGTGTCGACGGCATGCTGCTGATCGGTCATCCTGGTCACTGCCATTCCGTGTCTCGATCGGGTTGAACGGATGGCACGTACCGGGCCAGGGGTGGACAACACAGTGACGGGTGTCCTGGTGGCACAGGCTCCTATCAAGTCACATCCCCGGCCTGGTCACGTGCAGGCCCTGTCATGATTTCCGTGTAAGCCACGGATGACTTCTTCTTTGATTCTAGTGGAGTGGTAGTCGGTCGGGGAAGAGTGCGGCGAGTGTGTT
>NZ_JBIUAQ010000044.1:0-68504 GCF_044547565.1 Amycolatopsis sp. NPDC052450
GCCCGGTCCCATTCCGAACCCGGAAGCTAAGCCTGACAGCGCCGATGGTACTGCAACCGAAGGGTTGTGGGAGAGTAGGACACCGCCGGACTAACTTCAGGACAGGGTCCTGACCAGGGTTGAGAACCCCACAGGTTCTCCCCGGGTCAGGGCCCTGTCTCTTTTCATGTCCACGGACCGACTAGAATGGTCCGTTGGCCCACCTGACAGGTGGGCGCAAGTGTCGAAACTTTTCAATAGTGGCAGGAGGCCAGGTGTCCGAGTTCGGTCGACGTGACTCAGATGATGGCGCGTCCGGCCGGTCGGGTCGCCGGGACGACAGTCCCCGCGGAGGCCGGTCTGACGCGCAGCGAGGTGACCGGCGCGGTTCCGCCGGCGGCAGGCAGGACCGGGGCGGCCGCGATGGTGGCTACCAGGGTCGTCCGCGTCGTGACGACCGCGGCGCACGCGGTACCGGCGGCAGCTATCCCGGCAAGCCCGCGCGCAGTGGCGACGGTCCCCGTGACCAGCGCCCCGGTGATAGCCGGTTCGCAGGCCAGGGGCGTGACGAGAACCGCCCGCGCTACAACAACAGCAGCGACGACCGTCGTGGCCCTGGTGCCGGCGACCGTCGTGACGACCGGTCCGGTGGCCGCGACAACGACCGTCGTGGCGGCTTCCGCTCCGACGACCGGCGCGACAACCGCGACAACAAGGGCGGCGACCGCGGCGGTTACCGCTCGGACAATCGTGGCGGCGACAGCCGCGGCGGCTATCGCTCCGACAACCGGGGTAGCGACAGCCGTGGCAGTGACCGCGGTGGCTACCGGTCCGACAACCGGGACAACCGTGGCGGCGATCGCGGTGGTTACCGCGGCGGCGACAACCGGGACAACCGCGGCAGTGACAGTCGCGGCGGTGACAACCGCGGGGGCTACCGGTCCGAGAACCGGGGTGGCGACCGCGGTGGTTACCGCTCGTCCGACAGCCGTCCCGAGCGTCGCTACGACAACCGCTCCGACAATCGTTCGGACAGCCGCTCCGACAGCCGTTCCGAGGGCCGTTCGGACAACCGTTCCGAGGGCCGGTACGAGAAGCGCTCCGACAGCCGCCCGGCCCGTGCCGGCTACGGCTCGGACAACCGCGGCCGTTCCGACGACCGTCCGTCCGGTAACCGGTACGAAGGACGCCCCCAGGGCAAGTCCTACGGCTCGGACAACCGCGGTGACGACAAGCGCGGCGACGACAAGCGCGGCGACGATCGGCGTCCGTCCTATCGCGACGACCGCGGTGGCTCCCGTTCCGGTGGCTACAGCGGCGGCGACCGTCGTGGCCCCTCCTCGAGCGACCGCCGTCCCAGTAGCGGTGGCTACGAGCGCAAGAGCTTCGGCGACCGCGACAACCGCAGTGACCGCGGCGACGACAAGCGCGGTGCCTACCGGCCGTCCGGTGACGGTCCCGACCGTCGCTCGTCCGACCGGCCGGAGAAGCGCTACGACGACAAGCGCGGCGGCTTCGAGCGCAAGCGTGACGACCGTCCCCAGCGCGACCGTTCCGAAGGCCGGAAGGACTTCCGTTCCTCGCCTCGTACCGAGGACAAGCCGGTCGACGACGAGACCTTGGCGCGTGAGCTGCTCGCGGCTCCGGAGCTGCCCGAAGGCATCGAGTTCTCCGATCTCGACGAGGAGGTCCGCCGGGAGCTCCGCACGCTGCCCAAGGCGCTCGCGGAAACCGTCGGCAAGCACCTCGTCGCGGCCGGTGGCCTCGTCGACGAAGACCCCGAAGCCGCGATGGAGCACGCCAAGTACGCGAAGGCCAAGGCGTCGCGGGTCCCGATCGTCCGTGAGGCGCTCGGCCTGGTCGCCTACCACGCGGGCAACTGGTCCGAGGCCCTGTCCGAGCTGCGGGCCGTCCGCCGGATGACCCGGACCGACGAGCACATCGCGATCATCGCCGACGCGGAGCGCGCCATCGGCCGCCCGGAGCGGGCACTCGACCTCGCGAAGGAGGTCGACAAGGAGCGCCTGGCCAAGGCGACCCAGATCGAACTCGCGATCGTCGCCGCCGGCGCCCGGCGTGACCTCGGCCAGCTGGACGCCGCGGTCGTCTCCCTCCAGGGCGACGACCTCAAGGCGGAGAAGCGTGACCCGTGGAGCGCCCGGCTGTTCTACGCCTACGCCGACAACCTCGCCGCCGCCGACCGCAAGGACGAGGCGATCCGCTGGTTCCTGAACGCGGCAGAGGCCGACGAGGAGGACGAGACCGACGCCGCCGAGCGCGCCGCGGAGCTCACGAATGGCTGACGCTCTGTCGGCAGGGTACGACGCGGTCCTGTTCGACCTCGACGGCACGGTTTACCACGGCGGCATCGTGGTCCCGGGCGCGCCGGAAGCACTCCGGGCGCTTCGGGACCACGGCACCGCCGTCCGGTGGGTGACGAACAACGCCTCCAAGGCGCCCGCGGAGGTCTCCGCGCACCTGGAGGCACTCGGACTCCCGGCCACGCCCGAGGAAGTCCACACGAGCTCTCAGGCCGCCGCCACCCTGCTGGGTGAGCGGCTGCCTCAGGGCGCCGTGGTGCTCGTCGTGGGCACGGCCTCGCTGGCCGCCCAGATCGAGTCGGCCGGCCTCAAGACGGTCCGGGAAGCCGGTCCGGATGTGGCCGCCGTCGTTCAGGGGCATTCCCCGGAGAACACCTGGGCCGCGCTCGCGGAGGCGTGCCTCGCCATCCGCGCGGGCGCGCTGTGGGTGGCGACCAACGTCGACGCGACTCTGCCGACCGAACGCGGGCTGCTGCCGGGCAACGGGTCGATGGTGGCCGCGTTGCGCACCGCCACCGGCGTCGAACCGCTGGTGGCGGGCAAGCCGGCGCCGGGGCTGTTCACGACGGCGGCGCGGGACGCGGGCGCGGAGCGTGCCCTCGTCGTGGGCGACCGGCTGGACACCGACATCGAGGGCGCGGTCGCGGCCGGGATCGACGCGCTGTGCGTCCTGACCGGCGTCGCCGACGCGGCGTCCTTGATCAAGGCCAGGCCCGAGGAGCGTCCCCGCTACCTTTCGCGGGACCTGTCCGGGTTGAGCAGCCGCGCGGAGCTGCTCGAAATCGGGCCCAAGGACGGCTGGCGTGTCACCGCACAGGGTGACGTGCTCGAAGCCGAAGGTGAAGGCGACTCCCTCGACCTGTTGCGCGCATTGTGCGCGGCTGCCTGGGAGACGGGGATCACCGAGGTCCGTGGTGTGGGCGACACCGCCCGCGCCGCGCTCGGCGACCTGCGCCTCGCCTGACCAGCGCTGCTAACTTGGTGGGGTGCAAGACCACTTCCACCCCGTGCCGCGACCGCCGGTGCCGGGCCCTCCGCCGGTGCCCGGACCTCCGGCGGTCCAGGCTGACCAGTTCGAGCAGCAGGACACGGATCCCCGAGCCGGGATCGACGAAGCCGTGGCGGGTCTCGACGACCTCGCCGCGCTTCCGCTCTCGGAGCACGTCGACCGCTTCGAAGCCGTGCACACCGAGCTGACGGTGGCGCTGTCCACCATCGACAAGGTCTGACCGCGTGCCCAAACGCGCCCGCCTGGACGCGGAGCTCGTCCGGCGGGGTCTCGCCCGTTCCCGGGAGCAGGCGTCCGCGCTGATCGCCGAGGGCAAGGTCAGCGTGCGCGGGATGGTGGCCACCAAACCCGCGACAGGGGTCGAATCCGGCGCGCCGATCGTGGTGCGCGACGGCGACGACCCCGGCTGGGCCTCCCGCGGCGCGCACAAACTGCTCGGCGCGCTCGAAGCCTTCACCCCGCAAGGCCTTTCCACCGAAGGAAAGCGCTGCCTCGACGCGGGCGCTTCGACCGGTGGCTTCACCGATGTCCTGCTGCGCAACGGCGCCGCCACGGTGATCGCCGCCGATGTCGGCCGCGGCCTGCTGGACTGGCGGCTGCGCACCGACGACCGCGTGGTCGTGCTCGACAAGACGAACGTCCGCAACCTGACGCCGGAAGATCTCGGCGGGCAGGTCGACCTCGTGGTCGGGGACCTCTCGTTCATCTCGCTCAAACTCGTGCTGCCCGCGCTGTCCGCGTGCGCGCGGGACGGCGCCGATCTGGTGCCGATGGTGAAACCGCAGTTCGAAGTGGGCAAGGACCGGCTCGGCAGCGGCGGCGTCGTCCGTGACCCGGAGCTCCGGGTCGAATCCGTGCTCGGCGTGCTCGCCGAGGCCGAGAAGCTGGACCTGCGTCTGCGCGGCGTCGTGGCGAGCCCGCTTCCCGGGCCGTCCGGGAACGTCGAATACTTCGTCTGGCTTACCCGCGGGGCGGGGGAGACCGTCGGCACCGACGCCGAGCGGCTCGTCCGCACCGCAGTCCTGGAGGGACCCCAATGAGCGATCGCGAGGTGCTGCTCGTCGTGCACCCGGACCGGGACGCGACCCGGGACGCGGCACGTGAGGTGTCGGCCCGTTTCGCCAAGGCCGGTGTGCGGCTGCGGGTGCTCGACGAGGACGTGAAGGAGATGCTGGAGGCGGACGGCGGGATCGGCGGGCCCTGCACGGTCATGGCGCCGGAACAGGATCCGGCCGCCGGCACCGAGCTGGTGTTCGTGCTCGGCGGCGACGGCACGTTGTTGCGGGCCGCGGAACTGGCCAGGCCGAACGGCGTTCCGGTGCTGGGGGTGAACCTCGGCCGCGTGGGCTTCCTGGCCGAGGCCGACTCCGACAAGCTCGCCGACACCGTCCAGCGCGCCGTCGACGGTGACTACCAGGTCGAAGAGCGGATGACCGTCGACGTCACGGTCAGCGTCGACGGTGAAGAGACCGTCAACACGTGGGCGCTCAACGAGGCCAGCGTCGAGAAGAGCTCGCGTGAGCGCGTGCTGGACGCGCTCATCGAGGTCGACGGAAGGCCCGTGTCGTCCTTCGGCTGCGATGGCGTCCTGTGTGCCACACCGACCGGCTCGACGGCGTACGCGTTCTCCGCAGGCGGGCCGATCATCTGGCCGGACGTCCAGGCCCTGCTGGTGGTCCCGAGCAACGCGCACGCGATGTTCTCGCGGCCGCTGGTCGTCTCGCGCGACTCGGAGATCACCGTCGCCATCGATCCGGACGGCTCACCCGCCGTCCTGACCTGCGACGGATCGCGGACCTTCGATCTTCCCGCCGGCGCGGCCGTACGGGTCACCTGCGGCCGGGTGCCGGTGCGCCTGATCCGGTTGTGGGAAGGCCCGTTCACCGACCGGCTGGTGCACAAGTTCTCGTTGCCGATCAAGGGCTGGCGGGAGCGGCACGCCCGCTGACGGATGTCATGAAAGGGTCGTTCAGGACAATTTTCGTCCTGAACGACCCTTTCATGACGTGCCGGGTGCGGGAATGGTCGGGGTGGGCCGCTACGGTGGGCGTCGTGCTGGCCGAGATGCGCATCCAGGGCCTCGGAGTCATCGAGGACGCCCTGCTGGAACTGCACGCGGGCTTCACCGTCGTCACCGGTGAGACGGGTGCGGGCAAGACCATGGTCGTCAGCGGGTTGCACCTGCTCTCCGGCGGCCGAGCCGAAGTGTCCAAGGTGCGGACGGGAATGCTGAAGGCCTTCGTGGAAGGCCGCTTCGAGCTGGGCGGTGCCGAGGGCGCCACCCGGATCGTCACCGACGCCGGGGCGGAGGTCGACGAGGACGGCAGCGTCATCGCGCTGCGCGCGGTCTCGGTCGACGGCCGGTCCCGGGCCCACCTCGGCGGCCGTTCGGTGCCGGTCGGTGTGCTGGCCGATCTGTCCGAGCAGCTGATCGCGGTCCACGGGCAGAACGATCAGCTGCGGCTGTTGCGGCCCGCCGAGCAGCGCGCGGTGATCGACCGGTTCGCCGGTGAGGCCGTCACCGCACCACTCGAGCGCTATCGCGCGGTGCGCGACGATTGGCTCGCCGTCGTCGCCGAACTGACCGAGCGGTCCACCCGGTCCCGTGAGATGGCCCAGCAGGCGGACCTGTTGCGCCACGGGCTCACCGAGATCGACGCCGTCGCGCCCGAACCGGGCGAGGACACCGAACTCACCGAACAGATCAAGCGGCTCGCCGCGGTCGACGAGCTGCGTGCGTCGGCCAGTGCGGCGCACGCCGCCGTCGCCGGTTCGGCGGACGGGGATCCGGACGCGCCCGGCGCGCTGGGACTGATCGGGGAGGCGACCCGCCACCTGAACGGTTCCGAAGACGCGGTGCTGCGGGAACTCGGGCCCCGGCTGGACGAGGCTTCGGTACTGCTGTCCGAAGTGGGCACCGAGCTGGGCAGTTACCTCGAAACGCTCGACGCCGACCCGGCGTTGCTGGAGAAGGTGCTCGCGCGCCAGGCCGATCTGAAGCGGCTCACGCGCAAATACGCGGCCGACGTCGACGGCGTGCTCGCCTGGGCCGACGACGCCCGCCGCCGGATGTCCACGATGGACACCTCCGAGGAGGCGCTGGCCGAACTGGCCAAGCGCCGCGACGAACTCGCCGTCACGCTGGCGGAACACGCTCTGACCCTGTCGGAGGCGCGCGTCGAGGCCGCAGCCGAACTGGCCGAGGCCATCACCGCCGAGCTGTCCGGTCTCGCGATGGGACAGGCCGAGATCGAGATCACCGTCGAGCGGCGCACCGTGGACGAGAGCGATCCGCACGCGGTGAAGGTCGAAGGCAGGCTCGTGCACGCCGGCCCCGACGGCGTCGACGACGTCGAGTTGCTGCTGCGGGCGCACAACGGCGCGCCGCCGCTTCCGGTGCACAAGGCCGCTTCCGGCGGTGAGCTTTCCCGCGTGATGCTGGCGATCGAGGTCGTCCTCGCGCACGCGGACACCGTGCAGACGCTGGTGTTCGACGAGGTCGACGCCGGGGTCGGCGGCCGGGCCGCGGTCGAGATCGGCAGGCGGCTCGCGCGGCTGGCACGCAGTCACCAGGTCCTGGTGGTCACCCACCTGCCGCAGGTGGCCGCGTTCGCCGATCAGCATCTGGTGGTGGACAAGGGGACCAGTGGCGGGGTGACCCGCAGTGGCGTGCGCGTGCTCGAACAATCGGAGCGCGTCGTCGAACTCGCCCGCATGCTCGCCGGGATGGAAAGCACCGAGACCGGCCGGGCGCACGCGGAGGAATTGCTCGCCGTCGCCGAGGCCGACAAGAGCGCGCCGGACAAGCCCAAGGCCCGTCGCGGCGGAAAGCGAAAGAAAGCGAAGTAGCGCCTGTCACGACCGGGTAGCCCGATCCGGTGTGGGTTAATCGGCGTGTTTCCATCGGCGTGGCGGACACGGAAGGCCGCGCGGATTTGTCACTATCGGTCGCATGAAGCTCACCGGCTTGCTCTCGCGTAACCAAGAGACCCTCCCCGGGATCACCGGCGTCGCCAGGGTCGACAGGCGTACGCGTGAGCTGCTCCGCCGGCTGAGCCCTGGCGACATCGTCGTCCTCGACCAGCTCGATCTCGACCGGTCGACGGCGGATGCCTTGGTGGAGGCCGAAGTCGCGGCGGTGGTGAACGCCTCGCCGTCGATCTCCGGCCGATTCCCGAACCTGGGCCCGGAGATCCTGCTCGAGGCCGGGATCCCGCTGGTCGATTCGGTCGGCGGCGAACTGCTGCGCAAGGTGAAGGACGGCACGAAACTCCGCCTGCACGAGGGCGTCGTCTACATCGGTGAGCGGCAGCTCGGATCGGGGGTCCAGCAGACGCGCGAGAGCGTCGCGGACCAGATGATCGAGGCCAAGGCCGGGATGTCCACCCAGCTGGAGGCGTTCTCCGCGAACACGATCGAATTCCTCCGCCGGGAACGCAGTCTCATCCTCGACGGTGTCGGCGTCCCGGAGATCCGGGTTCCGCTCAAGGACCGGCACGCCCTCGTGGTCGCGGGTGGCAACGGGCACGCCGAAGACCTCAAGAAGCTGAAGAAGTACATCTCCGAGCACCGTCCGGTGCTGATCGGTGTCGACGCCGGGGCCGACACCCTGCGCGCGCAGGGATATCAGCCGGACGTCATCGTCGGCGATCCGCACGGAATCGGTGCCGAGACGCTGCGCAGCGGTGGCGAGGTCGTCGTCCCGGCGCAGCCGGACGGGCACGCGCCGGGTGTCGAACGCATCCAGGACCTCGGGATCGGCGCGGTCACCTTCCCCGCGACGGGTAACGCCGAGGACCTCGCGCTGCTGCTGGCCGACGCGCACGAGGCGAGCCTGGTGGTCACCGTCGGATTCCAGGCGACACTGCGGGAGTTCCTCGACCACGGCCGGTCCGGGTCGAACCCGTCCACGTTCCTCACCAGGCTCAAACTCGGCACGAAACTGGTCGACGGCAAGGCGGTCGCGACCCTGCACCGCAGCCGGGTGTCCATCGGCGCCATCGTCCTGCTGGTGCTGGCGGCCCTGGTGGCCGTCGCGGCCGCGCTGCTGGTGTCCGACGTGGGTTCGGTCTACCTCGACTGGATCCGCGACACCTGGAACTCGTTCATCGCCTGGGGCAAGGGACTTTTCACGTGATTTCACTGCGGTACCACATCGTTTCCATCGCCGCCTGCTTCCTGGCGCTCGCCATCGGGGTGGTGCTCGGGTCCACGGCGCTGAACGGTTCACTCCTCTCGGGGCTGGCCGGGCAGAAGGAGGACCTGGGCTCCCAGGTCGCGGATCTGGAGGCGCAGCGCAACTCGCTCAACGCGAGGCTCGGTGACGCGGACGCGTTCGCCGGTGCGATGGGGCCGAAGGTCGTCGCCGGGCAGCTCGACAAGCGTTCGGTGGTGCTGGTGACCACTGAGGACGCGAAGCCCGCGGACCGCGACGCCCTCAAGCAGCTCATCGGGCAGGCGGGTGCCGCCGTCACCGGCGAGATCCAGCTGACCGAGGCGTTCTCCGACCCGATGCGGTCGGATCAGCTGCGTGACGTCGTCTCGCGGTTGCAGCCCGCCGGCGTGCAGTTCCCGACCGCGGGCGACCCCGGCACCCTCGCCGGTGCCCTGCTCGGCTCGGTGGCGCTGCTGAACAAGGACAACGCGCAGCCGCAGTCGACGCCGGTGGAGCTGGCGGCCGCGCTCGGCGGGCTCACCGACGGCGGTTTCCTCAAGACCGGCGGGGAGGTGAAGCCGGCGCAGCTCGCTATCGTGCTCACCGGCTCCAAGTACACCGGTGACGGCGCCGGTGACCGTGCCTCGACCGTCGCGCGGTTCGCCGCGCAGCTCGACCGTTCCGGTGCGGGCACCGTCTTGGCGGGCGACGCTGGATCCGCCGACGGCACCGGCGCGATCGGCGTCGTCCGCGCCGACACCTCGTCGACGTCCATCTTGTCCACTGTGGACAACGCGGAGACGTCGGCGGGCCGGGTGACCACGATCATGGCGCTGCGCGAGCAGCTCGAAGGCGGCGCGGGACGCTACGGCATCGCGGGTAACGCCCAGGCCCCGGCCCCCGGTATCGCCGCCGCCGGCAACTAGCCTTCGTCGCCATTCGGCACCTACTTGCGATCGTGAGCGTCGCAATCAGGTGCCGAATTGCGTGGGCCAGAGGCGGGTTTTCGGGAGTGGGCGGGCGTAGGAGCCGGCCCGGCTGGTCTTGAGGTTCAGCGCCACCAGGGATTCGGCGAGGCGGACGGCGGCGGCGACGCCGTCGATCACCGGGATGTCCAGCATCGCCGAGATCCGGCGATCGAGGCCCGTCATCCCGGCGCAGCCGAGGACGAGGACTTCCGCACCCGCGTCGCGGGCACGGCGGCCGGCGGTCAGCAGCGCGGATTCCGTCCGGCGTTCGTCAGTCAGTTCGAGCACGCCGAGCCCGGCACCCAGGACGCCGACGCAGTTCTGCGCGACGCCCGCCGCGTGCAGGCTGTCTTCGATGAGCCCGCACGTCCGGTCCAATGTGGTCACCACGCCGTAGCGTCTTCCCAGCAGACAGGCCAGATGCGCGGCCGACTCGGTGATGTCGACGACCGGGACGTCGAGCAGTTCACGAGCGCCTTCCCGCCCGTGCTCACCGAAACCGGCCATCACGAGCGCGTCGAACGGCTCGTCCATCCCGTTGAGAAGGTCGAGGACGGCCGCGGAGCTGAGAAAGCTGTCCAGCCAGCCTTCCGCTGATTCCGGGCCCCACAGCGGCGTTCTGGCCAGGATTTCGGTGCCGGGGCTCGCCGCGGCGCGCGCGCCCACCTCGATCTCCTTGGTCATCGCCTCGGTGATGTTGCAGTTGGTGACCAGGATCCGCATCACGCGACCCGCTGTTTCCGTGACACGGCGAAGTACAGTGCCGCCGCAGAAGCGGTGCCGATGAACCACGAATACGGCGCGGCGGGGGCGAAGAACGGCACGAGGGCGATGATCGCGGACAGCGCCGCCGTGGGCAGGAAGGTGACCATCGCCCGCGGGTTGAACCCGCGTTTGTAGTGGTACGGCGAATCCGGTCCGGCCACGAACAGCTTGCCGACGTCGATCCGGCCGCGTTTCACCAGGTAGTAGTCCACGATCATGATGCCGAACAGCGGGCCGAGGAAGGCACCGAGGCCGCCGAGGAAGTAGTTGACCACCGCGGGGGAGGAGTACAGCTTCCACGGCAGCACGCACAACGCGGCGACCGCGCTGATCATCCCGCCGATGGTGAAGGTGATCCGCTTCGGCCAGATGTTGGCCAGGTCGTAGGCGGGGGAGACGAAGTTCGCGACGATGTTCACGCCCATGGTGGCGATCGCGAAGGTCAGCGCGCCGATGATCAGCACGGGCGTGTTGTCGATGCGGGCCAGCAGTTCGGCGGGGTCGGTGATGGCTTCGCCGAACACTTGGAGGCTGCCCGCGGTCACCAGCACCGACAGCAGCGCGAACGCCGTCGAGTTGATCGGCAGACCCCAGAAGTTCCCGCGCCGTACCGTTTTCTGATTCGGGGCGAACCGGGAGAAGTCGCAGAAGTTGAGCATCAGGGTGCCGTAGATGGACAGGATCAGGCCGACCGCGCCGAACCACTGCCGTACTTGCTCCCCTGTGGACAGTGCCTTCGGGTTGCCGGTCAAGGAGATGTTCCAGTCGGCGGCGGCCAGTACCCAGACCGCGAGCGCGATCATCACGACCCAGATCCCCGGACCGCACCAGTCCTGGAACTTGCGCACGGCCTCCATCCCGCGGGTGAGCACCAGTGCCTGCGCGAGCCACAACGCGATGAAACAGATCCAGCCGAGTGCGTGCAGGCCGAGGAAACCCATCTCCGTCAACGGTTTCAGCCCTGGATCGATCGCGAGCACCAGCAGGGTGATGGCCACGGAGGCGAGGTAGGTCTGGATGCCGTACCAGAAGATGGCGATGATCGCGCGGATCAGCGCGGGCAGGTTCGCGCCGAAGGTGCCGAAACTGATGCGGGCGACCACGGGAAAGGGGACGCCGGTCTGCTGCCCGATCCGGCCCATCAGGTTCATGCCGAAGTAGATGAGCACGAACCCGGTCAGCAGCGCGGTGAACACCTGCCACGCCGAGAGCCCGAGGACGAAGAGGCCCGCCGCGAAGGTGTAGTTGCCGAGGTTGTGCACGTCCGACATCCACAGCGCGAAGATGTCGTAGACCTTCCATCGGCGTTCTTTCGCTGGGGCGAGATCTTCGTTCCAGAGCCGGGGATCGGCGTTCTCGGTGGTAGGCGCTTCGGACCGGGTTGCCGGGGCGGCGGTCATGCGGGCCTCCGATCGACGGGGACGTCCGGTCGATTTGGTATCCCAAAATTTGGCATCCCAAATATCACCCCGCGGTGGCCCGTCGTCAAGGTTCCTGCCGATAAACTCGGGTTACGAGCTGTTACGGCAGTGTTGAACGAGGGGGTCGGGTGGCCGAGGAAGGACCGCGTCAGCCGCTGGCCGCGACCCGGCAACGGGTCCGGGACGAGCTGCGTGAACGGATCCTCGACGGACGGCTGAAGCCGGGGGACAGGCTGGTCGAACGCGAGCTCGCCGAGGGCCTCGGCGTCTCGCGGGTCCCGGTGCGCGAGGCCATCCGCAGCCTGGAGGCCGAAGGCTTCCTCGCCGTCCAGTCGCCCCGGCGCATCGTCGTACGCCAGTTGGCCAAGGCCGACGTCGAGGAGCTGTTCGACGTTCGTGAAGCCCTCGAAGGGCTCGCCGCCGGGCTGGCCGCCGAACGGGCGGGCAAAGCGGAACTCCGCGCACTCGAACGGCTGCTCACCGACGCCGCCCGCGCGACCGAAAGCGGCGACGCGGCCCGGATCACCCTGCTCAACACCCGCTTCCACGACGAGATCGTCGCGCTGGCCGGCAACGGGCTCCTGCACGAGATCCTCCGCCCGCTCGAGGGCAGGCTGCGCTGGCTCACCAGCCAGAACGAGCACTGGGGCGAACTGCTCGACGAGCACCGCCGCCTCTACGACGCGATCGCTTCGGGCGACGCCGACCGCGCGCGGGCCCACGCCGTCGAACATGTGCGGGTGAACCGGGAGGTCACGCTGAAGGCGTTGTTCCCCGAAGATGACGGAGAACGCTCCGCCGGGTGAACCGGAGCTGTCAGACTCGCGGCATGATCACCGACGAACAACGGGCTGCCCGCACCGCGCGGGCGGTGGCCGCCGCGGTTTCCGCGGGGCGCGACCTCGGCATCACCGTCACCGAACCCGAGGTCCTGTACGACGTTTTCTCCGTCATCGTGCGGCTGGCGCCTTCGCCGGTCGTCGTGCGCGTGCCGACCGTACTGCCGCGCACGACCACACTGGAGACGCAGCTGACCGACCAGCGACGTGAACTCGCCGTCGCCGCCTGGCTCGCCGAGAAGGGGCTACCGGTCGTCAAGCCGAGCCCGCTGGTCCCGGCGGAGCCCGTGCAGCGTGACGGTTTCTCGATGACCTTCTGGGAGCTCATCGAGTTCGTCGAGGACGCGAACCTCACCGCGGAGCACTCGGCCGAGCTCGTCGCGAAACTGCACGCCGCGCTCCGCGACTATCCCGGTGACCTGGCGTTCCTGAACGGCCTCGACCCGTTCATCCCCGACGGCCTCGCCCAGCTCGAAGGCAGGCCGGAGCTGCTCGCCCCGGCCGACCTCGACCGCGCCCGCCGCGAATGGGAGGTCTTCCGGCCGCTGCTGGCCTCGGAGGAGGCCTTCGCCAAGGCGTTTCCCGGGGCCACCGTCCAGCCGGTCCACGGTGACGCGCCGGGCTACAACCTGATCGTCACCACCGAAGGCGAGCTCTACTCCGACTTCGAGCTCGTCAACCGCGGCCCGATCGAACGCGACCTCGCCTTCAACGGCCCAGAAGGTATCGAGGCCTACAACGCCGCCGCCGCGGAACTCGGACTGCGCGAGGTCGATGAAGGCTTGCTGCGGACCTTCGAAGCGGTGGGCCTGCTCCAGGTGGTCGCGTGCCTGTCGATGGCGCCCGGCCTGCCCATGCTGGTGGACGGCCTCAAGCCGATGATCGACCAGTGGCGGGAAACCCCGTTCGCGGGAGGGCTCGCTTAGCCGAGCATCGACGTCCAGGCTTCGGCGAATCCGGGGAAGGTCTTCCCGACCGTCCCCGGGTTCTCCACCTCGACGCCTTCGACCTTCAGGCCGAGCACCGCGGCCGCCATCACCAGCCGGTGGTCGTCGTAGGTGCGGAACTTCCCGCCGTGCAGCGGCGCCGGCGTGATCCGCAGCCCGTCCTCGGTCTCGCGGACGTCGGCGCCGAGCGACGACAGTTCGGTGGCGAGCGCGGTCAGCCGGTCGGTCTCGTGGCCGCGTAGATGCGCCACCCCGGAGATGACCGACGGTCCCTCGGCGAAGCACAGCAGCGCCGCGATGACCGGCGTCAGTTCGCCTACGTCGTGCAAGTCCAGCTCGACGCCGGGGATCGTGCCGCTTCCGGTGACCGTCAGGCCGCCCGCGTCGAGTTCGGCGGTGGCGCCGAGGACCGGCATCAGGCTGCGCAGCCAGTCGCCCGGCTGGGTCGTCCGCTGCGGCCAGCCCGCGATCCGCACCGTGCCGCCGGTCGCGACCGCGGCGGCGGCGAACGGGGCGGCCGTCGAGAGATCCGGCTCGACGATGTACTCGGGGCAGGAAAGCCTTGTGGGCGCGACGTGGAACTCGTCGCCCTCGCGCTCCACAGTGGCTCCGAAGCGGCGGAGCATTTCGACGGTCATCGCGATATGCGGTTCGCTCGGCACCTGGCCGCCGACCAGGCGCACGGTGACACCCTGCTGGAACGACGGCCCGGCGAGCAGCAGCGCGGACAGGAACTGGCTCGACGCCGACGAATCCAGGTCGACCTTGCCGCCACGCAGGCCGCCTTCGCCGTGGACGGTGAACGGCGGCGCGTCGCGGCGGTCGTCGTCGATGCGGGCGCCGAGGCCGCGCAGCGCCTTCAGCAGCGGCCCGATGGGACGGCGGCGGATCGCCTCGTCGCCGTCGAACAGCGCCGGGCCGGTGCCCAGCGCGGCGAGCGCGGGCGTGAACCGGGCGACCGTGCCCGCGTTGCCGAGTTCCACCCGGACGGTCTCTTCGGGATGGACACGGCCGGGGCCGAGCGGGTGCACGAGATAGCCGCCGATGCTGCCCTGCGAGTGCGCGCCGAGCGCGTAGAGGGCGCCGAGCATCAGCCGCGCGTCCCGGGAGTCGAGCGGGGTCCGCACCCGCGTCGGCGCGCTGGCGAGCGCGGCGAGGATGTAGGCCCGGTTGGTGATCGACTTCGAGCCGGGGACGCGGATGTCCGCGTCGAGCGGGCCTTCCGCGACCGGTGCGGTCCAGGTGTCGTGCGCGTCTGTCACGCCGCGAGGGTAGCGGTTTTCCACTCCATCGGACGCTTGCGGCGTGGCCGGTGAGCGCTCCGGCGGGCGTGCGATAAGGTGGAAGCCCGTGGGACTTCAGTCGCGGGCTACCAAGTATGTCTTTGTCACCGGAGGCGTTGCCTCCTCTCTGGGTAAGGGACTCACGGCTTCCAGCCTGGGTCAGCTCCTTACCGCACGTGGGCTCCGGGTCACGATGCAGAAGCTGGATCCGTACCTCAACGTCGATCCAGGCACGATGAACCCGTTCCAGCACGGTGAGGTGTTCGTCACCGACGACGGCGCCGAGACCGATCTGGACATCGGGCACTACGAGCGTTTTCTCGACCGGGCTCTCGACGGCAAGGCGAACGTCACCACCGGACAGGTGTACTCCGAGGTCATCGCCAAGGAGCGCCGCGGTGAGTACCTCGGCGACACCGTGCAGGTCATTCCGCACATCACCGACGAGATCAAGGCGAGGATCACCGCCGCGGCGGGCGCCGACGAGGACGGGAACAGCCCGGACGTCGTGATCACCGAGGTCGGCGGCACCGTCGGCGACATCGAGTCGCTGCCGTTCCTGGAGGCCTGCCGTCAGGTCCGCCACGACGTCGGCCGTGACCAGTGCTTCTTCCTCCATGTCTCGCTGGTCCCGTACCTCGCCCCGTCGGGTGAGCTGAAGACCAAGCCGACCCAGCACTCGGTCGCCGCGCTGCGCAACATCGGTATCCAGCCCGACGCGCTCGTCTGCCGCGCCGACCGCGAGCTGCCGGAGGATCTCAAGCGCAAGATCGGCCTGATGTGCGACGTCGACACCGAGGCCGTCATCGCCTGCCCCGACGCGCCGTCGATCTACGACATCCCGAAGGTGCTGCACCGTGAGGCGCTCGACGCCTACGTGGTGCGCCGCCTCGGGCTGCCGTTCCGCGACGTCGATTGGACCGTGTGGGGCGACCTGCTCGACCGGGTGCACAACCCGTCGGAGACGGTGCGGGTCGCGGTCGTCGGCAAGTACATCGACCTGCCGGACGCGTACCTGTCGGTGACCGAAGCGCTGCGGGCGGGCGGATTCGCCCACCGTGCCAAGGTCCAGATCGCCTGGGTCCCCTCGGACTCCTGCGAGACCCCGGCCGGTGCCGCGGCCGCGCTGTCCGATGTGGACGGTGTGCTGATCCCCGGCGGGTTCGGCATCCGCGGTATCGAGGGCAAGGTCGGCGCCATCGCCTACGCCCGCACCCAGGGACTGCCGCTGCTGGGCCTGTGCCTCGGTCTGCAGTGCATGGTGATCGACGCGGCGCGGAACCTGGCCGGGATCAAGGACGCGAACTCGGCCGAATTCGACGACGAGGGCGCGAACCCGGTCATCTCCACGATGGCCGACCAGCGCGACGTCGTCGCCGGGGAGCGCGACATGGGCGGCACGATGCGGCTCGGCGCCTACGTCGCCAAGCTCAAGCCGGGTTCGCAGGTCGCGAAGGCGTACGGCAGCACCGAGGTCTCCGAGCGGCACCGTCACCGCTACGAGGTCAACAACGCCTACCGCAAGCGTCTTTCCGAGGCCGGTCTGGTGTTCTCGGGCACCTCGCCCGACGACCACCTGGTCGAGTTCGTGGAGCTGCCCGCCGACAAGCACCCGTTCTTCGTCGGCACCCAGGCGCACCCGGAGCTCAAGAGCCGCCCGACCCGCCCGCACCCGCTGTTCAGCGCGTTCGTGAAGGCCGTCGTGGACCGCAAGGTCGCCGAGCGGCTGCCGGTCGAGCTGCCCGAGGCCCCGCAGACGGTGGCCCGGTGACCGAACCCGGCAAGCACGAGTTCACCGTCGCGTCCACAAGGGACGTCCACATCGGACGCGTCGTCGGGCTGCGGGTCGACGAGGTCGTGATGCCCGGCGGCGGCACCGCCCGCCGCGAGGTCGTCGAGCACCTCGGCGCGGTCGCCGTCGTCGCGCTGGACGACGACGGCGCGGTCACGCTGATCCACCAGTACCGGCACCCGATCGGGCGGCGGCTGTGGGAACTGCCCGCCGGGCTGATCGACAAGGCGGGGGAGGACCCCGTCGGCGCGGCCGAACGGGAACTGGTCGAGGAGGTCGGGCTCAGCGCCGAGCGCTGGGAGACCCTGGTCGACGTCGCGGCGTCGCCCGGCTTCACCGACGAGGTCGTCCGCGTCTACCTCGCCCGCGGACTGTCCGAAGTGGACAGGGAGGTCCTCGGCGACGAGGAGGCGGACCTCGTCATTCGGAAGTTCCCGCTCGCCGAAGCGGTCCGGATGGCGCTGGCCGGTGAGCTGGTGAACGGGTCGACCGTCGGTGGCGTGCTCGCCGCGCACGCGGTGCTTTCGGGGGCTGCTTCGGCGCGGCCCGCGGACGCGCCTTGGGAGGACCGGCCGACGAAGTTCGCTTCGCGCGGTCACTGATCGCTTAGCGCGTGAGATGAAAGGCCCCTTCATTGCGAAATTTGCAATGAAGGGGCCTTTCATCTCAGTTGCGGGAGGAGAGGGGTCAGTCCCGGAGGCGGCGGCCTTGAGCGTCGGTGCCGCCGTTCGCCAGCAGCACGATCCCGTCGACCATCGGCCAGACCACCCCGATGCCGCAGGTGACCACCACGACCGCCAGCTGCCCCAAAGCGAGCCCGACGTGCCCGGTGTAGAACCGCCCGGTCCCGAACGGCAGCACGAGCTGCAGCACCCCGGCGGCGATCTTCGACTTCGGTGAATACGGCATGACCGCGGCCGGCTGCGGGTACACGGGCACGAACGGCGGCGGGTCGAACCGCGGCGCCAGGTACGTCGGATGCGGCGCGGGCAGGTCCTGGAACAGCGGCCGGAGTTCGCCGAGCGTCACGGCCTCGTACGCGGCGAGGACCCGGCCCTCGTACTCGTCGGGCGTGATCCTGCCCTGGCTGTAGTGGTCGGCGAGCAGCCGCGCCGCCTCCTCGCGCTCGGCGGTGCCGGCGCGCATCCCGTCCGGGTCCGGTTGCTGGGACATGCTCCCAAGGTAGCCCGTTTCACACCCGCGGCGCGGTACGCGCGGCGAACCCCCGAACGGGTCGTGGTGGTCCTAGAGTGTCCGTGTGTCACGGGCCGGTGGTACCGGAGTCGCCCAGGTGGTCGCCGCATACCTCGACCATCTGGTGGTCGAACGCGGAACCGCGAGGAACACCCTCGACAGCTACTCGCGGGATCTGCGCCGGTACACCGCGTACCTCGACGGCGTCGGCGTCGAACGCTTCACCGACGTCACGTCGGCGCACATCACCTCGTTCGGCGCGGCGCTGCGCGAAGGCGACGAAGAGCATCAGCCGCTCGCCGCCTCCTCGGCCGCTCGCGCACTGGTCGCCGTGCGGGGGCTGCACAAGTTCGCGCACGCCGACGGCATCACCGAGAACGACCCGGCCCGCGAGGTCCGCCCGCCCGCCGCGGCCAAACGGCTGCCCAAGGCGCTGCCGGTGGACGCCGTGCTGAAACTGCTCGAAACCCCGCCGCCCGAGGGCGAACGGCCGCTGCGGGACCGGGCGTTGCTGGAACTGCTCTACTCCACCGGCGCGCGGATCTCCGAGGCCGTCGGGCTCGACGTCGACGACATCGACGACGCCGAACGCACCGTGCTGCTCGACGGGAAGGGCGGCAAACAGCGCATCGTGCCGATCGGCCGTCCCGCGCTGGAAGCGGTGCACGCGTACCTCGTCCGCGCGCGGCCGGCGCTCGCCACCCACGGCAGGGGGACACCGGCGATGTTCCTGAACGCGCGCGGCTCCAGGCTTTCCCGCCAGAGCGCGTGGCAGGTTCTCAAGGACACCGCGGAATCCGCGGGGATCACGGCGGGCGTTTCCCCGCACACGTTGCGCCATTCCTTCGCCACGCATCTGCTCGAAGGCGGCGCCGACGTCCGCGTCGTGCAGGAACTGCTCGGCCACGCCTCGGTGACGACCACGCAGGTGTACACGCTGGTCACGGTGAACACGCTCCGCGAGGTTTACGCGACAGCACATCCCCGCGCGCTCGGCTAAACGACCCGGTCGGTCCCGGCGTGCCTCGTTGGCCCGACTCGTGAATCGCGCATAGGCTGCCGAGGATCCTGCCGAAGAGGAGCTTTCGCGTTATGTCGACACCGAACGAGCCGGCGAAGCCGTCCGCGTCCGCCGGTTCGGCCGCGGCGAGCCTCAGCCAGGTGACCATCGCAACCCCCGCCGAACACGACGGCGACGAACCGTCGGAGGACACGATCTCTTCCCGCGGCCGCAAGGCCAAGCGCGCCAAAGAAACCAAACAGCAAGAACTCGAGAGGGAAGGTATCGGCCCCACCGGCCGTCCGTACCGCGAGATCCCCGATCCGCCGCCGCTGGAACGGCACGGCCCCGCACTCGTGATGGCCATGTGCAACCAGAAGGGCGGCGTCGGCAAGACCACCTCGACCATCAACCTGGGTGCGGCCCTCGCCGAATGCGGCCGCCGGGTACTGCTGGTCGACTTCGATCCGCAGGGCGCGCTCTCGGTCGGTCTCGGCATTCAGCCGCACGAGCTGGACCAGACGGTCTACAACGTCATCATGGAGCGCTCGGTCAGCATCACCGACACCATCCGGAAGACCCGGGTGGACGGCGTCGACCTGCTGCCGAGCAACATCGACCTGTCCGCGGCCGAGGTCCAGTTGGTCGCAGAGGTAGGGCGCGAACACACGTTGTTACGGGTCCTTCGTCCGGTCATGAACGACTACGACTATGTTCTTGTCGACTGCCAGCCCTCGCTAGGCCTGCTGACGGTGAACGCACTGACCGCCGCGGACGGTGTGATCATCCCGCTGGAGTGCGAGTTCTTCAGTCTGCGAGGCGTAGCGCTCCTGATCGACACCATCGAGAAGGTGCAGGAACGCCTCAACCCCAAACTGGACATCACCGGGATTCTCGCCACCATGTACGACCCGAGAACCCTGCACTCGAAGGAGGTCATGGCGAGAGTGGTGGAGGCATTCGGCGACATCGTGTTCGACACGGTGATCAACCGCACCGTGCGGTTCCCCGAGACGACCGTCGCGGGCGAGCCGATCACGACGTGGGCCCCCAAATCAGCAGGCGCGGCGGCCTATCGCGCGCTTGCACGCGAGGTGATCGCCCGGTGAGCAGGCGAGCTTCCCTGCCCGGAGCGTCCGAACTTTTCAGGATCACCTCCAGCCCCGCCCTCGATCTCCCGCCCGCGCCCGAACAGCCCGCCCCCTCGACGGGGAACGGCAACGGGAACGGATCCGGGAACGAGACGGGGCCAGCGCACAAGGAACAGCTGTCCCGTGCCGCGCGCAGCGGTTCCGGGCGGACCAAGCACGACGCGAAGATCACCGTCTACGTCTCCGGCGACGAACTGCTGGCGATGGAGCAGGCCAGGCTGAACTTGCGGGCGAAGCACGGGCTCGTGCTCGACCGCGGCAGGCTGGTCCGCGAGGCGGTGGCCGTCCTGTTGGCCGACTTCGACGCGGCGGGCGAGGAGTCGGTGCTCGTCCAGCGCTTGCGGGCGGGCAGCGAGGACGGGAAAGAGACCGAGAGCTGATGGACGACCCGGCCGCGGCTGCTCCCAGCGGCTCAGAGCCGGTCGAGCGGACAGAGGCAGACGAGACCCCCGTCGTGCACGAGACCGTGCACGGCGGGATGGTCCCCGAAGGACTGGCCAGTGAAGAGCTGAGCACGTCCAAGTTCAAGGTGAACCTGTCGAATTTCCAGGGCCCCTTCGATCTGCTGCTCCAGCTGATCTCGCAGCACCAGCTCGACGTCACCGAAGTCGCGTTGCACCAGGTCACGGACGATTTCATCGCCTACACCCGTGCACTCGGCACGGAGTGGAACCTCGACGAGACCACCGAGTTCCTGGTCATCGCGGCGACCCTGCTCGACCTCAAGGCGGCGCGTCTGCTGCCCGCCGCCGAGGTGGAGAGCGAAGACGACCTGGCCCTGCTCGAAGCTCGGGACCTGCTGTTCGCGCGCGTGCTGCAGTACCGGGCGTACAAGCAGGTCGCGGCGCTGTTCGGGGAGCTTGAGGCCGGTGCGCTGCGGCGGTATCCGCGGTCGGTCGCGCTCGAAGACCGGTTCATGGGGCTGCTGCCCGAGGTGATGCTCGGCGTCGACCCGGCGAAGTTCGCCGAGATCGCCGTCGCGGTCTTCAAACCGAAGCCGCCGCCGACGGTGTCGATCGCGCACATCCACATGGGCCGGGTCTCGGTGCGCGAACACGCCGCGCTGCTGCGGCTCAAGCTCGCGGAACGGGGCGAAGCGACCTTCAGCGAGCTGGTCGAGGATTGCGAGCACACCGTCGAGATCGTGGCGCGGTTCCTCGCGCTGCTGGAGCTGTACCGGGAGGCCACGGTCCAGTTCGAGCAGCTGGAGGCGCTCGCCGAACTGCACGTGCGCTGGACCGGCGGGTCCGTGGCGCAGGCGTCGGTGGCGGCCGAACAGGACCTCGCCGCCGCGGAGGACGAGGAGTACGGGTGAGCCCCGAAGAGACCCAGAAGACCGAAGAAACCCCCGAGACCGGTGATGGGCTGAAAGCTCCCATCACCGAGTCCGACGAGGCGAAGGGCGCTTTCGCCGCGTCGGATGAGGTGCCTGTCGTCGAGGCGGAGCCGCCTGCCGACGAGGGGCTCGTGGCGGCGGGTGACGGCGACTATCCCGACCTCACCTCCGACGAGGCGCTCGAAGCGGCCCTGGAGGCGTTGCTCCTGGTCGTCGACTCGCCGATCAACGAGGAATCGCTCGCCGACACCGTCGGGCAATCCGTGTCCCGGGTCACCGTCGCGCTGCGCACGATGGCGCAGAAGTTCACCGAGCGAACCAGCGGAATCGACCTGCGCCGAGTCGGCGAAGGGTGGCGGTTCTACACTAGGGACGTCTATGCCCCGTTCGTGGAGAAGCTTCTGCTCGACGGCCAGCGTTCCAAGCTGACGCGAGCCGCACTGGAGAGCCTCGCCGTGATCGCCTATCGGCAGCCGGTGACCAGGGCCAGGGTCGCCGCCGTCCGAGGGGTGAACGTGGACGGGGTGATCAGGACGCTGCTGGCACGCGGCCTGATCGAGGAGATGGGGTCCGACCCCGAAACCACAGGCACGCTGTACGTGACGACCGAGCTGTTCCTGGAGCGACTGGGCCTCTCGTCCTTGGCCGACCTTCCGCCCATCGCTCCGTTGCTACCCGAAGTGGACACCATCGATGACATCTGACCCGCATCCCGACGGCATTCGGCTGCAGAAGGTCCTTTCGCAGGCAGGCGTCGCCTCGCGGCGCGCGGCCGAGGACCTGATCGTGCGCGGTCGCGTGAGCGTGGACGGCAAGGTGGTCACCGAACTCGGCCGCCGGGTCGATCCGGACAACTCCGTGATCCACGTCGACGGCACCCGCGTGCAGGTCCGCGAGGACCTCGTCTACCTCCTGCTGAACAAGCCCAAGGGCGTGCACAGCACGATGAGCGACGACCGCGGCCGCCCGTGCGTCGGCGACTACCTGCGCGGCCGGTACGAGGAGACGCCCGGCATCGTGCACGTCGGCAGGCTCGACGAGAACACCGAAGGCCTTCTGCTGCTCACCAACGACGGCGACCTCGGCCACCGGCTGATGCACCCGTCGTACCAGGTGCTCAAGACCTACTTCGCCGAGGTCGAGGGCATCGTCCCGCGCGGCCTCGGCAAGGAACTGCGGGCCGGTTTCGAGCTGCCGGACGGCATCGTCAAGGTCGACCAGTTCCGGGTCAAGGACATGCTGGCCGGTCGTACCCAGATCGAACTGGTCATCCACGAAGGCCGCAAGCACATCGTGCGGCGGCTGATGGCGGCCACCGGGCATCCGGTGCGCAAACTGGTCCGGACCGCGCTCGGCGACGTCCAGCTCGGTGCCCAGCGGTCGGGCTCGATCCGGCGGCTGAACCGCGGCGAGGTCGGTTCGCTCTACCGCGCTGTCGATCTGTAAGACTTTCCGCTCTACTGCACCGGTGATCATCGCGTTTAGCTCTCCCTGACGGGCTTTCAGCCGACGGGGAAGGGCTCAACCGTGAAAACAGTTGTGCTGGCAGGGATCTTGGCGGTCGCCGCGGCCGTGGTCGCGGCGCCGCAGGCCGCGGCGAAACCGCGGGGCAGCGAACCGGTCTACGACTTTGCCCAGGCCGTCCGCGAGACGGCCTGGGTGGACATCGGCCTCGACGGGGACGGCGACGGCCGTTCGGACCGGGTCGCCGCCGACATCATCCGCCCGAAGGAACCGGCGGCGCAGGGCAAGAAGGTCCCGGTCATCATGGACGCGAGCCCGTACTACTCGTGCTGCGGGCGGGGCAACGAGAGCGAGCTCAAGACCTACGACCCGGCGGGCAGGCCGGTCGGGTTCCCGCTCTACTACGACAACTTCTTCGTCCCGCGCGGCTACGCCGTGGTCCTGGTGGATCTGGCCGGTACCAACAAATCCCGCGGCTGCACCGACATCGGCGGGCCCTCGGACGTCAACTCGGCGCGCAAGGTCGTCGACTGGCTGAACGGCCGGGCGAACGGCTACACGACGGCGACCGGATCGGCGAGGACGAACGCGACCTGGTCGACGGGTGCCGTCGGCATGATCGGGAAGTCCTACGACGGCACGGTGGCCAACGGCGTCGCCGCGACCGGTGTCGACGGGCTCAAGACCATCGTGCCGATCGGCGCCATCAGCTCCTGGTACGACTACTACCGCTCCGACGGCGCGAACCTGCGCCAGGGCAGCCCGGCGGGGCTCGCGCAGACCGTTTCCCAGCGCAACGGCGGGCAGAACTGCAGCGCGGCGAACCGGAAGCTCACCGCGGGCGCGACGGCGAACGGCGACTACAACGCGTTCTGGCTCGACCGGGACCACGTGCAGAGCGCTTCGAAGGTGAAGGCCAGCGTGCTCGCTTCGCACGGCCTGGGCGACCTCAACGTCAAGACGATCAACTTCGGGCAGTGGTGGGAAGCGCTGAACGTCGAGCGCAAGATCTGGCTGACGCAGGCCGGTCACGTCGACCCGTTCGACTACCGGCGGTCGGCGTGGGTCGACACCCTGCACAAGTGGTTCGACCACTACCTGCTCGGTGTGGACAACGGCATCGAGAAGACCCCGGGCGCGAGCGTGGAACGGGAGCCGGACGTCTGGGTGGACCAGGCGGCGTGGCCCGCGGGCAGCGCGGTGACCCTGCGTCCCGCGGCCGGCGGCACCCCGGGCGTCGGCACCCTCGGCACCACCGCGGGGACGGGTACGGCGTCGTTCACGGACTCCTCCGGTCAGTCCTCGAACAGTTGGGCCGCACGACCGACGGAGACCTCGAACGGACGCCTGCTGTTCAGCACCGGCGCGCTGGCGAAGGATCTGCACGTGTCCGGGACGGCGAAGGTGACCGTGACCGCGACGCCGTCGACGTCCACAGCGCGGCTCTCGGCGATCCTCGTGGACTACGGCCCGGCGACGATCCGGAACTACACCGGGCCGAAGGAAGGCATCAAGAACGAGCTGACGCAGTCGTGCTGGGGCGCGAGCGCTTCCGGCAACGACGCCTGTTACCTGAACACGAGCACCGACGCGGTCTCGGTCGGGCTGAACATCATCAGCCGTGGCTGGGCCGACCTGGCCAACCACCAGTCGCTGAGCCAGGAATCGCCGTTGACGCCGGGGCAGCCGTACACCATGACGTTCCGGCTGGCGAGTACGGATCATGTTGTCCCGCAAGGGCATCAGTTGGCGCTGATCATCGGCGGGACGGACGGTTCGTTCATCTCGGGTCCTGCGCAGTACCCGAAGATCACGGTGGACCTGGGCAAGACTTCGCTGGCTCTGCCCGTCTCGGGTGCGGGACCGTCGGCGGTTCCGGCTCCGCTTCCGGCGGCTCCGGCGCAGATCGCGCCGGCGACCGTTTCGGGGCTTGAGCGCGGCTGACCCCATGCAATGAAAGGTCCTTTCCTAGCAAATTTTGCAAGGAAAGGACCTTTCATTGCATCAACGTCCGGCGGTGACGATCCAGACCCCGCCTGGGATTCGTACCCCGTGCGGTGTCTCGAATTCGCCGAGCGCGTCCCGTACCCGGTCGCGGAGGCCGGTGATCGCGTCCGCGTCCACGGTCCGCAGGTTGTGCTGGATCGGGGCCATCGAGAAGACGAAGCCGGTCGCGTCGGATGCGTCCGCGCCGAAGTTCATGTCCGCGTCGACCGGAGTGATCTCGATGTCGCGGAAGCCCGCGGCCGTGAGCACCTCGGTGATCCGTTCGGGTGCCAGCAGGGAACCCATTCCGCGTGCGGCGGGGGAGGGCTCGCGGAGGTAGGGCGCGAGCGCCGCGGTCGCCCGGGCGTAGGCGCTGTCGACGTCGCCTGACCGCGGCCCCAGGAAGGCCAGTCGGCCACCGGGCGTCAGCGCGTCGTGGAGATGACCGAACGCCGCCACCAGATCGGCGAAGAACATCACGCCGCCCCTGCTCATGATGACGTCGAAGCCAGGCTCTTCGAACGGGTGTACCTGCGCGTCTCCTTGGACGAACTCGACATTGGCGAGGTTCTCGGCCGCCGCGTCCGCACGAGCCCGCTCCACCAGCGGCGCCGAAATGTCGATCCCCAGCGCGTGCCCGCTCCCGGCCCTTCTCGCGGCCAGCCGGGTGGTGAGCCCGGCGCCGCAGCCCACGTCCAGGACCGCGTGACCGTCTTCGATGTTCGCGGCGGCGAGAAGCGGCGCGTCGAAGGCTTCCATCATGCCGTTGTAGCGCTCCGGGTGATCCGCCCAGAGCCTTCCCTCCCAGCCGTTCCACGCTTCGGCCTGCTGCTGGTTGGCGATCGCCACCATCGGGCACCCCATCGTCATCGTTACTAGAGTTGAGCTCTAGTGGTTGACTCTAGAGATAGACTCCAATCATGAGTGGTGTCAAGGGTGCCCGGGCCGGCCGGGCGGCGGAAACGCGGCGGCGGATCATCGAGGCCGCCAAAGAACTCTTCCTCGCCGACGGCTATGGGGCGACCACGCTTCAACAGGTCGCCGACCGGGCGGGGGTGGCCGTCCAGACCATCTACTTCACGTTTCGCAACAAGCCGACGTTGCTGAAGGAACTGGTCGACGTCGCGATCGCCGGCGACGACAGTCCGCTGGCGACGATGGAGCGGCCCTGGTTCGCGGAAGTGATGGACGCGCCGGACGCGCGCACGGCCCTCGCCGCCCTCGTCACGGGTAGCCGCGCCGTGCTCGAACGGGTCGCCGCCGTCAACGACATGGTGCGCACCGCGACCGCCGCCCACCCCGACCTGCGCGAGCTCTGGCCTGATCGCGAAGATCCGCGCCATACCGTGCACCTGGCGGCGGCCAAGGCTTTGCTGGAGAAGCCCGGCGTCAGGACCGATCTCACGGTCGAGAAGGCGGCGGACATCCTCTATGCCGTGCTGAGTCCGGAGTTGTTCCTGATCCTGACTCGTGACCGCGCTTGGGCTCTTGGTGACTGGGAGTCTTGGGTGGAGGAACTCTTGGCCGCGCAGTTGCTCGAGCGCGGCTGACCCAATGCAATGAAGGGGCCTTTCATAGCAAAATTTGCTATGAAAGGCCCCTTCATTGCGCGCGCACGTGTGGGGCGGCGTCAGCCGGTCTGCGAGGCCGGACTATTCGACCCGAAGGGCCGTCGCTGCAGAGCCCGCGCCACCGGTTCGACGATCCGCGCCGCAGTCGGGCCGAGGATCGCCATCAGGAGTACGTACGCCGTCGCGAGTGCCGCGAGTTCGCCGGTCACCGCGCCCGCCGCCACCGCAAGTCCGGCGATGACGATCGAGAACTCGCCTCGTGCGACCAGTGCGGCTCCGGCACGAGCCCGGCCCATCTTCCCGATGCCTTGCCGTCGCGCGGCCCACCAGCCGGTGCCGACCTTCGTGAGCGTGGTCGCGACCGCCAGGATGACCGCCCAGCCGAGCACGGGCGGGATCGACGCGGGGTTCGTGTTGAGCCCGAACACGACGAAGAACACGGCCGCGAAGAGATCGCGAAGTGGTTCGAGCAGGTGTGTCGCGTTCTCCGCGGTCGAGCCCGAGATCGCGATGCCGAGGAGGAACGCGCCGACCGCGGCCGACACCTGCATCGCCGAAGCCAGGCCGGCGACCAGCAGGGCCGCGCCGAGGACCTTGAGGAGGAACACCTCGCGGTCCGGGCTGTCCACCGCCGCGGAGACGTACCGGCCGAACTTCAGCGCGATCACCAGCACGACCGTGATCACCATCAGCGAGATCCCGACCGCCTTCATACCGCCGAGGAAGCTGACACCGCCGAGCACCGCGGTGAGGATCGGCAGGTACAGCGCCATCACCAGGTCTTCGAACACCAGGATCGACAGCACCACCGGCGTTTCCCGGTTACCGAGCCGCCCGAGGTCGCCGAGCACCTTCGCGATGATCCCGGAGGACGAGATGTAGGTGACGCCGGCCATCACGATCGCGCCGATCGGTCCCCAGCCGAGGATGAGCGCGACGATCGCACCCGGCGCGGCGTTGAGCACGATGTCGACGAGCCCCGCCATCCACGAGCGTTTCAGCCCGGTGAACAGCTCGGCCGCCGAGTACTCCAGGCCCAGCAGGAGCAACAGCAGGACGACGCCGATCTCGCTGGCGAGGTGGGTGAAGTCGCCGATGTCGCCGAGCGGGATCAGCCCGCCCTGGCCGAAGCACAGGCCGCCGATCAGGTACAGCGGGATGGGGGACATCCCGATCTTCCCGGCGAGGCGGCCGAGCGCGCCCAGCCCGAAGAAGACCGCCCCGAGTTCGATCAAGGACAGTGCGGTGTGATCCATCCGCGATCAGCCGTACTTCAAGATCTTGACGGCGGCCTCGAGACCTTCCGAGGTGCCGACCGCGACGAGCACGTCGCCCGCGGTGAGATTGAAATCCGGAGCAGGGGAGGGGTGGACCTGCCCGGCCCGCATCACCGCGACGACCGAGACGCTCGTGCGGGTCCGCATGGCGGTGTCGCCCAGCGTCCGGCCGTCGAACGGCGACGACGCCTTGATCGGCAGCTGCTTGGTGTTGATGCCGGGCAGGTCCCGGTGCTCTTCGGTGAGCTGGGCGACCAGCTGGGGCGCGCCGAGCAGGTTCGCCAGCGCGCCCGCTTCGTCGGTGGTGAGCGGAAGTGAGGCCAGGCAGGCGTCGGGATCGTCCGTTTTGGACACGATCAGCTCGACGTGTCCATCGCGATGGGTCACCACGCCGACGCGGCGGCCGTTGCGGGTGGCGAAGTCCTTGCGGACGCCTATTCCGGGGAGCGGGGTCACTTCGACGTTCACGACGTCAACAGTAACTCACTGTCCGGTTCGCTTCGGGCGGATCAGGAACAGCGCCGAGATCAGGACCATCAAGGCGCACGTGGCGCCGTGGATGCCGAACGCGGTGCCCACGGAACCGTTGTGGGTCAACACGATCAGCATGTCGCCGAACGGGATGAACGCCAGCGCGAGCATGGCCCAGCCCAGCGCGCGGGCGTTCCGGAACAGGAGCAGTGCGAGCACCACGAGCGCCGTGCCGATGTCGCGGACCCCCTTGACCGCGAGGATCGGATCGCCGACGGACGGCATCACCGGCAGTCCGAAACCGCCCGTCTGGGTCTGCGGGAAGAACACGTAACCGCTCCCGAAGTAGAGGACGAAGAGCACGAGGGCGGCGGACAGGACGTAAGCGATCTTGATTCTGGTCATGATCTCCGACTCCAAAAAGCTAGCAGTGCTAGGAACACTGCGAAGGCTAGCGCTAGCACCGCTAGCTTGTCTAGCGATGCTAGGATATTCGTATGGTCACGAACCCCCGGCGCGAGCGGGACCGCTCACAGCGCGAACAGCTGATCGTCACGACCGCCCGCGAGATCGCCGAAGAAGAAGGCTGGGACGCGGTCACGACCCGGCGGCTGGCGGCGAAGATCGAGTACAGCCAGCCGGTCCTCTACAGCCACTTCTCCGGCAAGGGGGCGATCATGGCGGCCGCGGCTCTCGAGGGCTGCACCGAAATGGCCGCCCATATGCGGAAGGGAGCCGGTACGGCGGAGGACTCGCGTGGCGCCCTGCGGAGGCTGGCCGGGAACTACTTCGATTTCGCCGACCGCAAACCCGCGCTCTACGACGCGATCTTCACCCTTGCCAGTGAACTGGACTTCGCCAGTCCGGACAGCCCCGAGCCGTTGAAGGACGCGTTCGGCGCTCTGCTCGAAACCGTGGGCCCGGTGGCCGGCGATTACGACCCCGGCCTCTACACCGAGACGTTCTGGGCCGCCCTGCACGGCCTCGTCACCCTCGAACGCAGCCGACGGCTCCCGGCGGCGGCGCGCGAGGAACGGATCGGCATGCTCGTCGACCGGTTCGCCGTGGGCGGCTGAGGCGTGTCGCGCGCCACCAGGCAGAATGGTCATCGATCAGATGAGCGACGAATGAGCTGAGGAGAGTTTCGGTGACGGGAGCCCTGCGTGGTGTGGTCGCGATGGACGGCCCGTCCGGAACCGGGAAATCTACGGTTTCGCGGAAGCTCGCGACGAAACTCGGCGCCGGCTACCTCGACACGGGCGCGATGTACCGCGTGGTGACCCTCGCCGTCCTGCGCGCGGGGGCCGACCCGGCCGACGCGGACGCGGTTGCCGACGTCGCGCGGAAGGCCGAACTCGGCATCGGAACCAGCCCTGACGACGCGACGGTGACCCTCGCGGGTGAAAACGTCGCCGCCGAGATCCGCGGTGCGGATGTCACCACGGCCGTCTCGCCCGTTTCGGCCGTCCCCGCGGTCCGCGAACTGCTCGTCGCCCGGCAGCGCGAGATCATCGCCGAGGTGCTCGGCCGCGTCGGCGGCATCGTGGTCGAAGGCCGCGACATCGGCACCGTCGTCTCACCCGACGCCCCGCTCAAGATCTTCCTCACCGCTTCGGCCGAGGTCCGCGCCGCACGCCGCAGCGCACAGGATTCCGCCGCCGGCCGCGAATCCACCCACGACGTCGCGAAGGCGGCGGTGGAACGGCGTGACCGCCTGGACTCCACGCGGGCGGCTTCGCCCCTGCGCGCGGCCGAAGACGCCGTCGAGGTGGACACCTCGGCGCTCAACATCGACCAGGTGATCGTCGCGCTGGCGGAACTGGCGCTGCACCGCGGTCTCCTCGAAGGCTGCCCCGCCGAGGCCGCCAGGTGAGCGCGAAGGGACTGCCCGAAGGCGCGAGCGACCCGTTTCACACCTTCGGCCGGGGGATCTCGAAGTTCATCGTCCGGCCCGCGTTCCGGGTCCGGGTCCACGGTGCCGAGCGGGTACCGGCGTCCGGGCCGGTGGTGTTCATGGCCAACCACAGCTCGATGGCGGAACCCGCGCTGCTGTTCGGAATGTTCTCGCGGCGCACCGCGTTCCTGGTCAAGGCGGAACTCTTCAAGGGTTTCGTCGGCTGGTTCTTCCCGAAACTGGGCCAGATCCCGGTGAAACGGGGTGCGGTGGACCGCAAACCGCTGATGATGGCGGTCAAGGTGCTCGAGGACGGCGGTGCGGTGGGGATCTTCCCCGAAGGCACCCGCGGCCTCGGTGACGCCGAAAACTTCGAGCGCGGCGCGGCCTTCCTGGTCCGCGCCGGGAACGCGACCGTGGTTCCGGTCGCCACTCGGGGGACGTACAAACCCGCCGGCGCCAAGAGGCGTTGGCGGCCACGCGTCGACATCATGGTCGGCGAACCTTTCACTCCCGCGATCGGGAAGGGAAGGACAGGGCTGGAGGAGGGAACCGAGCGGCTTCGTCTCGCGCTCGCGGACCTCGTGAAGGCACTGGACGAATGGCGCTTGGAGCACGGGCTCCAAGACACGCGACAGGATTGAAGAAAATGACTGGATTTGACTCCGCCTCCGCGGGGGGAAGTACGTCGGCGGGGCTCGACGGCGTCGGCGAGATCGACGGCTCCTGGTCCGACGAATCCGAATTCACCGCGCTCGACGCGCAGATCGCCGCGGGCGAGGCCGAGGAGGAGGCGCAGCTCGCGCAGCCGGTCCTCGCCGTCGTCGGCAGGCCGAACGTGGGCAAGTCGACCCTGGTGAACCGCATCCTCGGCCGCCGGGAGGCGGTCGTGCAGGACGTCCCCGGCGTGACCAGGGACCGCGTCGCCTACGACGCTTTCTGGGCGGGCCGCCGGTTCACCCTCGTCGACACGGGTGGTTGGGAGCCGGACGCGACCGGGTTGCAGGCCTCCGTCGCCGCACAGGCCGAGATGGCGATGGCCACCGCCGACGCGGTGCTGCTGGTCATCGACGCCAGTGTCGGCGCGACGGCCACCGACGAAGCCGTCTCCAAGGTGCTTCGCCGCTCGAAGAAGCCGGTGCTCCTCGCCGCCAACAAGGTGGACGACGACCGTCTGCTCGCCGACACTGCTTCGCTGTGGTCGCTGGGCCTCGGCGAGCCGTACCCGGTCAGCGCGCTGCACGGCCGCAGTTCGGGCGACCTGCTCGACGCCATCGTGAAGGCGCTGCCGTCGATGCCGCGTGACGGCGACCGCGCCACCACCGGCCCGCGCCGCGTCGCGCTGGTCGGCAAGCCGAACGTGGGCAAATCCAGCCTGCTGAACAAACTCTCCGGCGAGGAGCGGTCCGTCGTGGACTCGGTCGCCGGTACCACCGTCGACCCGGTCGACTCGCTGGTCGAACTGGACGGCGAGACCTGGCGGTTCGTCGACACGGCGGGTCTGCGCAAGCGGGTCAACTCGGCCAACGGCGCCGAGTACTACGCGTCGCTGCGGACCAAGACCGCGATTGACGCGGCCGAGGTCGCGATCGTGCTGCTGGACGCCGCCGAACCGCTTTCGGAGCAGGACCTGCGGGTGCTGACCATGGTCGTCGAAGCGGGTCGCGCCTGCGTGCTCGCCTTCAACAAGTGGGACCTCGTCGACGAGGACCGCCGCCACGCCATGGTCCGCGAACTGGACCGCGGCCTGGTGCGGGTGCCGTGGGCGGACAAGGTCAACATCTCCGCGCTCACCGGCCGGTCCGTGCGCAAGCTCGCGCCCGCGCTGCGGACCGCGCTGAAGTCCTGGGACCAGCGGGTTCCCACCGGTCAGCTGAACGGCTGGCTGGCCGAGCTCATCGCCGCGACCCCGCCGCCGGTGCGTGGCGGCAAGCAGCCGAAGGTGCTGTTCGCGACCCAGGCGGGCATCCGGCCGCCGACGCTGGTCCTGTTCACCACGGGCTTCCTCGAGGCGGGCTACCGGCGGTTCATCGAACGGAAGTTCCGTGAGCGTTTCGGATTCGAAGGCACCCCCGTCCGGGTGAATGTCCGAGTGCGGGAAAAGAAGCAACGGCCCAAGGTCGGCGGAAAAGCGGCCGGTAAACCAAAAGCACGCTGATTTCTCACGATGTAGGTGAATATTTCACTGGGTGGGCACGCCGATGACCTCGGGTTTCGGCGTGTCCACCGGTGAGGTTCGACACTCTGCCGAGACCCTCCCGAGATATGTCGTACACCTGCGGTAAAGTCAAAGGTCTGCTAGCGGGCGCCTCATTCGGAGAGCGAGCCCGAATGACGCACTTCGCGAAAGGTGTGATGGGCTTGAGCGCCCATGGTTCCGTCTTGCCCGTGGTGACCGCCCGATGACCCTGACCGCCGATTCCCGGCCGATCGCCTGCGTCGCCGATGTCACCGTCGCCCCGTCCGCCACGCCGATCGCCGACCGTGCCCTCTTCTGGTCCGGCCTCGGTGCCGGTGAGCGCACCCTGATCGACATCCTTGCCGAAACCGCCGCCCGCCACCCCAACGCGGGCGCGATCGACGACGGCGAAACCACGCTGTCCTACCGCAAGCTCGTCGAAGAGATCGACGACTACGGCCGCAAGCTGACCGCCAACGGCGTCGGCGTCGGCGACCGTGTCGGCGTCCGGATCTCCTCCGGCACCGCGGAGTTGTACGTCGCGATCCTCGCCATCCTGTCCGTCGGCGCCGCCTATGTGCCGGTCGACGCGGACGATCCGGAAGAGCGCGCCGAGCTGGTCTTCGGTGAAGCCGATGTCGCCGCCGTCGTCAGCGATGGCGGCGCGGTCACCGTCGTCGGCTCGCCCGGCGGCGTCGAAGGCGGCCCCGCGCCGGCCGACGACGCCTGGATCATCTTCACCTCCGGTTCGACCGGTAAGCCGAAGGGCGTCGCCGTCTCGCACGCGTCCGCCGCGGCTTTCGTCGACGCCGAGGCCCAGCTCTTCCTCACCGAGGAGCCGATCGGCCCCGGCGACCGCGTGCTCGCCGGTCTTTCCGTCGCGTTCGACGCGTCCTGCGAAGAAATGTGGCTCGCCTGGCGTCACGGCGCCTGCCTGGTCCCGGCGCCGCGTTCGCTGGTGCGGACCGGAGTCGACCTCGGCCCGTGGCTGGTCGCGCAGGGCATCACCGTCGTCTCGACCGTGCCGACGCTGGCCGCGTTGTGGCCCGCCGACGCGCTCGAAGACGTCCGCCTGCTGATCTTCGGCGGCGAAGCCTGCCCGCCGGAACTGGCCGAACGCGTCGCCGTCGAAGGCCGCGAAGTCTGGAACACCTACGGCCCGACCGAGGCCACCGTCGTCGCCTGCGCCGCGCAGATGACCGGCGAAGGCCCGGTCCGCATCGGCCTGCCGCTCGCCGGCTGGCAGCTCGCCGTCGTCAACGAGGCGGGCGAGCCCGTCGCGATGGGGGAGACCGGCGAGCTGGTCATCGGCGGCGTCGGCCTGGCCCGCTACCTCGACCCGGAGAAGGACGCCGAGAAGTTCGCGCCGCTGCCCTCGCTGGGCTGGCGCCGCGCGTACCGCAGTGGTGACATGGTCCGCGCCGAAGCCGAGGGACTGCTGTTCCTCGGACGGCTCGACGAGCAGGTCAAACTCGGCGGCCGCCGGATCGAACTCGGCGAGGTCGACGCCGCGCTCCAGGCGCTGCCCGGAGTGCAGGGTGCCGCGGCCGCGGTCCGCCGCACCAAGGCGGGCAACCAGGTGCTGGTCGGGTATGTCGTGCCCGCCGCGGGTGTCGAATTCGACCACGACGAGGCCGCGACCCGGCTGCGTGAGCAGCTGCCCGCCGCGCTCGTCCCGCTGCTGGCGCTGATCGAAGACCTGCCGACCCGGACCTCCGGCAAGGTCGACCGCAACGCGCTGCCCTGGCCGCTGTCCACTGTGGACGCCGCCAAATCCGGGCTGTCCCCGACGGAGAGCTGGCTCGCCGAAGGCTGGGCCGAGATCCTGGGCGTCTCGGTCGACAACCCGAAGGCGGACTTCTTCACCAACGGCGGCGGGAGCCTGACGGCCGCGCAGCTGATCGCGCGGATCCGCACCCGGCATCCGCAGGTGTCGGTGAACGACATCTACGCCAACCCGAAGCTCGGCGCGCTGGCCACGTTGCTGGACGCGCTGAGCGGCGAGAAGACCGAACGCCGCGACATCGCGCCGACCCCGCGCAAGGCCGGGATCATCCAGTCGCTGCTGATGATCCCGCTGATGGGCCTGGTCGGCCTGCGCTGGACCACGATCGCCGCGACCCTGTCGAACGTGCTGTCGCTGGCCGGTTTCGCCTGGGCGCCGACGCTGAGCTGGGCGTGGATCGCCGTCGCGTGGATCGCGCTGTTCAGCCCCGCCGGCCGCATCGCGATCTCGGCGACCGGCGCGCGGCTGCTGCTGCGCGGCGTCCGCCCCGGCAGCTACCCGCGCGGCGGGAGCGTCCACTTGCGACTGTGGACGGCCGAAAAGCTCGCCGAGTTCAGCGGTGCGGACAGTGTCGCGGGCGCTTCCTGGATGACGACGTACGCCAAGGCGCTCGGCGCGCGGATCGCCAAGGACGTCGACCTGCATTCGCCGCCGCCGGTCACCGGCATGCTGAAACTCGGCCGCGGCGCCGCCATCGAACCCGAGGTCGACCTGACCGGGCACTGGGTGGACGGCGATCTCGTGCACATCGGCAAGATCCGGATCGGCGCCGACGCGCGGATCGGCGCGCGCAGCACGCTGTTCCCCGGCGCGCGGATCGGCAAGGGCGCGGAGATCGCGGCCGGGTCGACCGTGCGCGGCAACGTGCCGGCCGGACAGCGCTGGGCCGGTGCGCCCGCGGCGCGTGCCGCCAAGGATTCGCTCAAGTGGCCGTCGAGCCGCCCGCCGCGGTCGCGGTTCTGGTCTTCGGTCTACGGCGCGACCTCGGTCGCGCTGGGTCTCCTGCCCGCCGTCGCCGCCCTGCCCGCTGTGGCGGTGCTGGGTTACGCGATCGCCGGTGCTCCGTCGCTGGGTGCCGCGCTCGGCCAGGCACTGCTGTTCACGCCGCTCGCGACCATCGCGTACTTCGTCACCTACGCCCTGCTCGTGCTTGCCGGTGTCCGTTCGCTGAGCATCGGCATGGTCGAGGGGTACCACCCTGTGCACGGCCGCGTCGCTTGGCAGGTCTGGGCGACCGAACGGCTGATGGGCATGGCACGTGAAGGGCTGTTCCCCTTGTATGCCAGCCTGTTCACCCCGGTGTGGCTGCGGATGCTCGGGGCGAAGGTCGGCCGCAACGTCGAGGCGTCCACCGTCCTCGCGCTGCCGAAGATGACCCAGGTGGACAGTGGCGCGTTCCTCGCGGACGACACCATGGTCGCCACCTACGAACTCGGCCACGGCTGGCTGCACGTCGCCCCGGCGCGGATCGGCAAACAGGCGTTCCTCGGCAACTCGGGGATGGCCGCGCCGGGACGTTCGGTGCCGAAGCGCGGCCTGGTCGGCGTGCTGTCGTCGGCCCCGCTCAAGGCGAAGAAGGGGTCCTCGTACCTCGGGATGCCGCCGCTGCCGGTCCGCCGGTCGGTCGGCGCGGCGGACACGAGTCGCACGTACACGCCGCCGCTGCGGCTGAAGGCCGCGCGTGCGCTCGTCGAACTGTGCCGCATCGTGCCGGTGATGTGCGGTGTCGCGCTGACCGTGCTGGTGGCCGCGGGGATCTTCGCGCTGGCGTCGTCGTACGGCTTCCTGGTCGCGCTGCTGCTCGGCGGGCCGCTGCTGCTCGCCGCCGGTGCCGTCGCCGCGCTGACCGCCACCGCGATGAAATGGCTGCTCGTCGGCCGGTTCCGCGCCGTCGACCATCCCTTGTGGAGCTCGTTCGTCTGGCGCAACGAGCTCGCCGACACCTTCGTCGAGGCGCTCGCCGTGCCGTGGCTGATCGGATCGCTCGGTGGCACACCGCTGCTTCCGGCGTGGCTGCGGACCATGGGCGTCAAGATCGGCCGCGGTGTGTGGCTGGAGACGTACTGGCTGCCCGAATCGGACCTGGTGAGCCTTGGCGACGGCGCGACGATCAACCGCGGCTGCGTCGTGCAGACGCATCTGTTCCACGACCGGATCATGACCATGTCGCCGGTGACCCTGGACGAGGGAGCGACGCTCGGGCCGCACGGTATCGTGCTGCCTGGTGCGAGCATCGGCGCGCGGACGACCGTCGGACCGGGCTCTCTGGTGACCCGGGGCGACGAGGTTCCCGCCGACTCGCGCTGGCTGGGCAATCCCATCTCGGCCTGGACGAAGTAGGGAAGCGGGGTTCGTTCGCGGGTGATTTCGAAGGCCTCCGCGCAGCCATCGCCCGGCTCGGACACCTCCGGTGACTCCTATCTGCCCCGGCACGGCAACGGCGGTTACCGTGTCCGGCACTACGATCTGGAGCTGGACTACAAGATCGGCCCCAACCGGCTGTCGGCCTCCGCGGCCATCACCGCGGAGGCGACGCAGGCGCTGTCGCGGCTCACACTCGACTTCGGCGAGTTCCGGATCAACCGCGTGCTGGTCAACGGGAAACCGGCCAAGTACGCGCGGCGCGCGCACAAGCTCCAGGTGAAGCCTGCGAAGTCATTGGCGGCCGGAAGTGAGTTCCGGGTCGAGATTCATTACGTCGGCAACCCGCGGCCGCTTCCCGGGCTGTGGGGCGACATCGGCTGGGACGAACTGACCGACGGTTCGATCGTCGCGAGCCAGCCGGTCGGGGCGCCGTCGTGGTTCCCGTGCAACGACCATCCCGCCGACAAGGCGACCTATCGCGTCGCGCTGACGACGTCGTCGCCGTATCTCGTGGCCGTGACCGGGAACCTGGTGGCCCGGCACGAGCGCGCGAGCACCACGAAGTGGGTCTTCGAACGGCCCGAGCCGACGGCGACGTACCTGATGAGCGTCCAAATAGGACGGTACGACGACGTCGAACTCGTCTCCGGCCCCCAGCCCGGCTGGTTCTCGCAACCCTCCGTCGAGGCGTTCCGCATCAACCTCGACGGCGGCTCCGTGGTCACCTCGATCCCGCAACGGGCCGCCGTGCCGCCGCGCCTGCGCCGGGCCTTCGCGCGCGATTTCGGGCGGCAGGGCCGGATCATGGACTCGCTGCAGCGACTGTTCGGGCCGTACCCCTTCGGCGAGTACGTCATCGTCGTCACCGACGACGACCTCGACGACCCGATCGAGGCACAGGGCATGTCGATCTTCGGCGCCAACCACGTCGACGGGCGGCGCACCCACGAGCGGCTCGTCGTGCACGAACTGGCGCATCAGTGGTTCGGCAACAGCCTGACCGTCGCCGACTGGCGGCACATCTGGCTGAACGAAGGCTTCGCGACCTACGCGGAATGGCTCTGGTCCGAGGAATCCGGCGAGCAGAGCGCGCACGAGTGGGCGAAGACCTGGCACACGCGGATGAAGGCGAAACCCGCGGACCTGCGTCTCTCCGACCCCGGCGTGGCGCGGATGTTCGACGAGCGGGTGTACAAACGCGGCGGACTCCTGTTGCACGCCTTGCGTTGTACCGTCGGCGACGCGGTGTTCTTCCCGATGGTGAAGGCCTGGGCGATGGAGAACCGGCACGGCCTGGTGACCACGGCTGCTTTTGTGGCACTTGCCGAACGCTTCGCCGGCCGGTCGCTGGCTGCTTTCTTCGACGCTTGGCTGGACGCTCCGGCGCTGCCTCCGCTTCCCTGACGCGCTCGCTCGCTTCGGTGCGCCCAATGTGGCATTGGGGACGTTGCGCGTCCCCAATGCCACATTGGGCGCAGGGCTGAGTTGTCCACAGTGGGGCTGATGTGGCGAGTTGTCCACAGGGGGCGGCATTGGTGCTGGTGTGACTGCTCCGGGCCGTCGATGATCTTGTGGTGCGATCCGGCGAACGGGCTCGCGATCACGAGGCCCTTTACAAGTTGAGCCGCGACGGGGTGATCACCGTCGCGAGACTCGTGGAGTTCGGCGTCTCGAAGAGGACGTGCTACCGGCGTTGTCAGCCGGGCGGACGGTGGCAGCGGTTGCTGCCCGGGGTGGTGCTACTCGGTTCTGGACGGCCGACTCTCCGGCAGGCGGTCGAAGGCGCCCTTCTCTACGGCGGGCCGGAAGCGATCGTCACCGGTATCCAGGCCTGTCACCTTCAGGGCTTGCGAGAGCCAAGAGGGGACACCAACCGGGTCCACCTTCTGGTGCCTTCGTCTTGCCAGGTCAGCAGCGCGGGGTACGTGACCGTGGAGCGGACCACGCGTATGCCCCGGCCGGTCGCCGTGAAGGGTGTGCTCGTGGCGCCACTCGTCCGGGCGGTTCTCGATCAATGCCACAGGTTCACCACGCACGATCCGGTCCGGGCATTGCTGACCGAAGCCGTTCAGCGAGGACGACTGAATCCCGAGGCCCTCACCAGGGAACTCGAAGCGGGCAGCGACCGGGGCAGCGCGTTGCCTCGCGAAGTGCTGCGCGACGTCCTGCGAGGTGCGCGGTCGGTGGCCGAGGTCGACGCGATGGCGGTCTGGCGGCGGACAGGGCTCCCGGAGCCGTTGTGGAGCCACGAACTGAGGGACGTCAGCGGCCGCTACCTCGGAACCCCCGATGGCTACTTCAAGAAGGTCCGGCTTGTTTGGGAGATCGACTCGTACGACTTCCACTTCGCGAAGGAGGACTACGCCAGGACTTTGGACAGAAACGCCAGATACGCCGCGGCGGGGATCGCCGTACTGCAGACCCTGCCCAGCCGTCTTCGGTCGGAGCCCGAGGAGGTCGCCAAAGAGCTTCGAGCGGCGTACTGGGCGGCCGAGGCTCATCTGCGTCGCGCGGCCTGAACCCTAGAACCGCACCGGAGCGCCCGCGCAGTGCAGAGCTCCGACCTGCGTCCGGAAGCGCAGCAGCGCGTCACCTCCCCGCCGGATGCTGGACAGCACCGCCACCTTCCCGGCGCCCGCGTTCTCCCGCAGTGCGTGGGCGAGCAGCGGGTGGGGTGAGATCTCGACGAAGGCGCGGTGCCCGTCGTCGAGGGCCGCCCGCACGGCGGCGCTGAAACGGACGGGACGGCGCAGGTTCGCGGTCCAGTAGGCGGCGTCGAAAGCGGCGGTGGATCTCGGGTCGGGGAGGACGGTGGAGTAGACGGGGACGCGTGCGGGTCTGGGGCGTAGGGCGGACAGTTCGGTGCTCAGGTCGGCCAGGATCGGTTCGACCTGCGGTGAATGCGACGCGACCTCGACGGGGACCAGTTTCGCCATCAGGTCTCTGGCGGCCCAGCGGTCCACCAGGGTGCGCACCCGGTCCCGTCCGCCGGCGACGACGGTCGACGTCGGGCCCGAGTGCGCGGCGACGGTCACTTCGGGCACGTCGGCGAGTTCGGTTTCGACCGTGTCCCACGGCAGGGCGACCATCGCCATCGCGCCGGTGCCGGAGACGCGCCGCATCAGCCTGGAGCGGCGGCAGATCACGGCCACGCCGTCCTCTGTGGACAGTGCGCCCGCGACCACCGCCGCGGCCGTCTCGCCCATGGAGTGGCCGATCACGGCGGCCGGGGCGGCGCCGTGGGCCCGCCAGGCCGCCGCCAGCCCGAGTTGCATGGCGAACAGCGACGGCTGGACCTGCTCGATGCCCTCCGCTGACCCGGAAAGCGCGTCGTGCAAGGAAAAACCGGCTTCGTCGGCGATCAGCGGTGCCAGGTGATCGATCTCTTCGGCGAAGGCGGGCTCCCCGTCGAGCAGTGCCTTGCCCATCCCGGTCCACTGCGAACCGTGGCCCGAGAACACCCAGACCGCGTTCCCGGCCGAGACCGCCTCGCCGACGGCGGCGCCGGTAGCGGGTTGCCCGGCGGCGACCGCGCGAAGGCGGCCGGTCACCGCGTCCGGGTCCTCGCCCACGACGACGGCACGCCACGAGCCGTGCCGCCGTCCGGCGAGTTCGGCGGCGAGGGCGGGCAGCGGATCGGCCCGGTCCGCGAGGGTGGCGGCTTCGGCCGCCAGCTGCTCGGGCGACTCGGCCGAGAACGGGAAGAACATCGTTTCCTCCAACCGAAATCAGCCGAGGTACCGGCGGGCGAGGGCCTTCTTGTCGATTTTGCCGACCGCGGTCGACGGCAGTTCGTCGACGACCGCGACCCGGTCCGGGACCTTGTACGCGGCGACACCGCGGTCACGGAAGAAGGCCTGGAGTGTGCTCGTGGACGGCGGTTCGCCCGAGCAGACCAGGAACGCCACCGATCGCTCGCCGAGTACGGTGTCCGCTTCGGGCAGCAAGGCCGCGGACAACACTCCCGGGCACGCCAGCAGATGCCCTTCGACCTCGGTCGCGTCGATCTTCTGCCCGCCGCGGTTGATCTGGTCCTTCGCCCGGCCGACGACGTTGAGATGACCGGTCGGGAGCCGCTGGACCAGGTCGCCGGTGCGGTAGAAACCGTCCGCGGTGAAGGCCCGCGCGTTGTGCTCGGCCGCGCGGAAGTAGCCGCGCAGCGTGTACGGCCCGCGGGTGAGCAGCTCGCCGGTCTCGCCGGGACCGACCTCGGTGTCGTCCGGGCCGACCACGCGGACCTCGTCGTCCGCGGAGATCGGCCTGCCCTGCGTGGTGTGCACGAGCTCGTCCGGATCGTCGAGCCTGGTCAGGCACAACAACCCTTCGGCCATGCCGAACACCTGCTGCAGACGGCAGTCGAAGGTCTTGGTGACCGCGGCCGCCAGGTCGTCGGCGAGCCGGGCGCTGCCGACCTGGAGGATGCGAAGGCTCGAAAGATCCGTGTCACCGTGTTCGAACTCCGCGAGCCAGTGCGGCACCAGCGGAGGGTTGATGGCCGCGATCGTGACGCCCTCGCGGGCGATCAGGTCGAACGACGTCCGCGCGCCCGGCGAGGGAGCGAGCACGACCCGTCCGCCCGCCTGCAGGACACCGAGCATCCCCGGGCAGCTCATCGTGTAGTTGAACGCGATGGGCAGCACGGCGAGGTACACCGAGTCCTCGGTCAGTTCGCAGAGTTCCGCGGCCCGCCGGGAGTTGTAGGCGAAGTCGTCGTGCGTCCGCGGCACCAGTTTCGGCATACCCGTGGTGCCGCCGGAGAGCAGCAGCAGGGCGAGGTCGCTCGCCACCGGCGGGTCGGCGGGGTCGGGCCCGGGTTCGTTGTCGAGCAGATCCGCCAGCGCGAGGAAGCCCTCGTGCCCGCCGGGGTCCCCGGCGACGATGACGTGCCGGATGCCGGCGTCGGCGCGGACGCGGGCGGCGAGTTCGCGGTAGTCGAACCGGGCGTGCCGGTCCGGGATGACGTACGCGACGGCCTCGGCCATCGCCGCCAGATGTGCGATCTCGTTGCGGCGATGGGCGGGCATCGCGTGGATCGGCACGATCCCGAGCCGCGTCAGAGCGAACCACAGCAGCACGAACTCGGCACGGTTCGGCAGTTGCACGATCACCTTGTCGCCGCGTTTCAGCCCGAGCCCGGTGAGCCCTGTCGTCAGGCGCCGTACGGCGGTGTCGAGCGCGGCGTAGGTCCACCGGCGGTCGCCGTCCACCAACGCGACCCGGTCGGCGTACCGGACCGCCCAGCCGGAGAGCTGTTCACCGAAGGTCACGCCCTGCCAGTGGCCGACGGCGCGGTACCGGCGGGCGTCCTCGTCCGGCCACCCTGGCCAGTCCCCGTTCTGTGCCATCCCCGCTCAGCCCTTCTGTCCGGCGAGGACCAGCTGATGGATCTCGTCGAGCGTCTCCACCTCGCTGATCGCCGCGTCGCCGACCCGGATGCCGTAGCGCTGCAGGATCCGCGCCGCGACTTCGAGCAGCAGCAGCGAATCGACACCGAGGTCTTCGACGAGGTTCGCCTCGTCGGTCACCTCCGCGGACTCGACCTCCAGCACGCGGGCCACCAGCGTCCGCAGGTCTTCCAGTTCCGGCTCGATCAGCTTGTTCCCGGTCATGAAGGCCCCTTCTTTCGTCTCTGTTCCCCGATTTCGGTCGTTCACGGCTGTTCCGCGCCCGGTCCCGCGAACGCCATCGCGGCCGCCGCCGCACCCGGCAAGCCGCAGGACACGGCGAGTGCGCTGCCTTCGCCGCCGTCGATGCGCGCGCTCGCGGCGGCGCACTGCAGGACGCCGAGCGCCCCCGACTGACGTCCTGCCCAAGCCGAGAGGTCGAGCACCTCACCCGGCCGGATCCCCGGTTCGGCCAGGGTCGCGACGGCTTCGCCAGTGACCGCCGAGGCCGCTGCCCGTGCGGTTCCGGCTCGCCGGTACTCGCCGAGCACGAGACGGACGCGGGCACGGCGGCGCCGGGCCGCTCCGGCGGATTCGAGCACGACCGCGGCCGCCGCGTCGGGCCAGTGCGTCTCGCCGTTGTCGTCGAGAAGCTTTCGTACATAACGGTTGTCGGGTTCGACACCGGTGACGACGACGGCGTCCGCCCGGCCGTGCCGGATCAGCCGCCGCGCCCACTGCAAGGCGTCGAGGCCGCTGGTCGGCCCGTTCGACAGCGTCAGGTTCGGCGCGCGCAGTCCGTGGTCGATGGCGACCCAGCCCGCGGACACGTTGCTGGAGGTGTTCGGCAGCCCGGTCGGCGGCAGCAGGCTCGCGGACTCTTCGGCGATCGTGTCCAGGAACGAGCAGATGCTGTCCAGGTTCCCGGTGTTCGTGCTGACCACGGTCGCCGTCCGGAGCGACTCCCCGCGATACGAGCCGTCCGCACCGAGCAGACCCGAGTCGAGGAGGGCCGTGGTGGCCGCGCGGGAAGCCAGCCGCGAGGCCCTGTCGCGGTGCCGGAACTGCCTGCCGCGCAACCCGGTCTCCGGATCGAAGCCGTCCTCGTGGCGCCGGTACGGCTCCAGCAGGTCGGCCGGTCCGCGCAGACCGTCGACGGCGATGCCGGCCCCGGTCACGACGACGGCGGTCACGACGCCGCCTCCAGGATCGCCACGGCGTTGATCCCGCTGAGCCCGAAGGCGTCGACCTGGGCGATCCGGAACTCGCCGTCCCGCGGTTCGTCGCGGACGAGGTCCAGGCCCTCGGCTTCGTCCATCGGCTCGGCCAGGCCGAGGATCGGTGGCGCCAGCCGTTTTCGCAGTGAGATCGCGGCGACGATCAGGCTCAGCAGCCCGGAGCCGCCGAGCGTATGCCCGGTCGACGCCTTGATCGCGGTGAGCGCCGGTTTCGCGCCGGCGAACACGTCGTGCAGCATCCCGGTCTCGACCAGGTCGTTGCGGACGGTTCCGGTGCCGTGCAACACGATCAGGTCGATCTGGTCCGGACCGATCCCGGCGCGGTCGTGCGCCTGCCGCACCACTCTCGCGACACTGCCCGGCTCGGGCACCGTCGGATGGTCGGCGTCGCAGTTGAGCGCGACCGACCGGAGCCGGGCCGCGACCGGCCCGCCGTGCCCCGGTCTGCGGAGCACCACCGCCGAGGCGCCTTCGCCCATCATCATCCCGTGCCGTTCCTTCGCGAACGGCCGCACTTCGCCCGGTACGCCGCTCTGGACCCGGTCGAAGATGCCGAAGGTGGCTTCGGTCAGACCGTCGGTCCCGGCCACGACGACGGTGTCGCATTCGCCGTCCGCGATCAGGTCTGCCGCCAGGCCGAGCACGGTCAGCGACGCCGCGCAGGCGTTCGCGAAGGTATGCGTTTCCACCGTGCCGAACCGTTCGCGGATCGCCGTGCCGAAATGCAGGTCGGCGAAATCCGCCTTCGCTTCGCCTCGCCACCACAGCTCCATCGAGCGTTGCTCCCGGTGTGTCGTGCCGACGAGCACTGGGCAGTTCTCCGGCAACTCGGTCAGCCCGGCGCCCTCGAGTGCCTGCGAGATCGCGTCGACCAGCCATTTCGTCGATCGGCCGGGTTCGTCCTTGCCGGGAGCGGCCCGGTCGTCGATCTCGTAGGCCGTCCGCGCCCGGAACTTCGTCGTGTCGTAGACCCGCAGCGGCCCCAGGCCGCTTCTCCCGGCGCACAGTGCGTCGTGGATCGTTTCGGGGTCGCGGCCGATGCTCGAGACGGCGCCGAGTCCGCAGATGTCGAGGTCCACGGCTTTCCCTCCAGAAGGTGCTCGCGTCAGCAGAATCGCTTGACGTCCATGAACGAGAAGTCGATCCGCGGTTCGTGGCCGGTGGCCAGATCCGCGAGCAGTTCGCCGATCCCGGTGGCGTGCTTGAACCCGTGCGCGTTGTCGCCGCCCGCGACGATCACGTTCGGCGCTTCGGGCAGCGAGCCGAGCACGAACTGCCCGTCCGGGGTGAGCGTCAGCATGCACACCGCCACCCGTGAGGGTTCCGGACGCAGACCGGGCAGATGACCGGCGAGCACTTCGCGCAACGCCGTCCAGTCGGCCGGGGTCACCGAACGGTCGGTGTCCAGCGGATCGAACGGGACCGCGGTGGCGCCGAACTGCTCCAGGCCGAGTTTGACGTCGTACGGCGGATCCGCGCCGCAGCCCCACAGCACCGTGCCGCCGTCGAGTTCCCGCATGAACACCGGGAACTCCGCCAGCCGGAACCGGCCGGCGTCGCCGTCGGGTTCGAACCAGGTGACCGGCATCCGCACCACTCGGAGCTCCGGCAAGGGGGTCATGAACGGCAGCCACGACCCGGTCGCCACCACCACGCGCCGTGCCAGCCAGGTCCGTCCCGGACCGTGCACGAGGACGCCGTCGTCGGTCGAGTAGATCCCGGTGACCTCGGTCCCGGTGAAGACCTGTGCCCCCGCGGTCTCCGCCGCGTCGAGCGCGGCCCGGATCGACTCCTCCGGCCGCAGCAGCCCGGCGGACGGTTCCCAGACGCCGATGTCGTCCGCGGTCAGCGCGGTGTGCTGGGGGAACCGTTCGGCGAGTTGCGTGCGGTCGAGCGGTTCGACCTCGATGCCGTGTTCGTTCGCGGCCGCCAGCGTTCCGCCCGCCACCGCCGAATCCGGCGCGCCGATCAGGAGCCCGCCGTACCGGTGCAGCAACGTTTTCCCGGCCTGGCGCCCGAGCAGGTCCCACAGTTCGCCGGATCTGCGGGCCAACGGCACCAGCCCGGGATGTTCCAGGCAGGTGATCCGGAACATCCGGCTGCCTCCGTGCGACGCGCCGAGTGAGTGGCCGCGGCCGTGGCGTTCGACGCCGATCGCCCGGACACCCCGGCTCGCGAGTTGCCACAGGGCCATCGAGCCCCAGGCGCCCAGCCCGACCACGACGACGTCGGCGTCCGGCTCAGGCATCGAAGCGGGGGACCACGCCGGAGGTGAACAGGTCGAGCGCGCGGACGGCGTGCTCGTGGTCGAGATAGCCGGGGTTCAGCTGCACGCTGACCGAGAGGTCGCTGCCGAAGTTCTCCGCGATCCAGCCGATCTGCCCGGCGACGTCGTCCGGCGTACCGGCGAGAACCTTGTTCTGTGCCAACGACTTCTCGAAGTCGTACGCGCGGACCTTCTCGATGAGTTTCTCGTAGCCCTGGTACGCGCCCGAGGTGGTCGACGCCCACGAGGCGATCGCGCCGCTCATCTGCTCGATGTAGTTGTTCTCGAACTTCTCGCCCCAGGCCAGCGCGGTCGCCCGGTCCTCGGCGAGATAGCAGGTGTACTTGATCTGGATCCGGCCGTCCTCGGGGCGCCGTCCCGAAGCCGCCCACGCGGTGCGGTAGCCCTCGATCATCTCGGTCAGCGTCTCCTGGCTGACGATCGACGGGACCACCTGGAGGTGGTGGCCGGCGGCGCCCGCCGCGGCGCACGACTCCGGATTCGAGGCGGAGGCGACGAAGAACGGCGGATATGGCTGCTGCACCGGCCGGGGCAACAGCGTCACCGGGCCGAAGCTGTGGAACTCGCCCTCGATCTTGACGTCCACTTCGGACAGAAGACGGCGGCAGGCGTCGACGCCTTCGTCGAAGCGGCGCCGGCTTTCGTCCATCGGGACGCCGAACCAGTCGAACTCGTCCGGCAGGAAGCCGCGGCCGAATCCGGCGTCCAGCCGTCCGCCGGAAAGGTTGTCCAGCATGGCGAGTTTGCCCGCCAGCTTGAGCGGATGGAGGAACGCGGGGATCACCGCGCCGGTCGTGATCCGGATCCGTTCGGTCCGCGCCGCGATCGCGGCGAGCAGTGTGACCGGGTCGGGACTGTAGCCACCGTAAGGGGATCCGTGGTGCTCGACGGTCTGGACGTGTTCGAGTCCCGCTCGATCGGCCCGTTCGGACAGATCGATGACTTCGCGGTAGTAGTCACCCGCCGTTTTGTGGTCGGGGGAGAAGACGGGGAAGAAGTTCAAGCCGAATTTCACCAGTACTCCCAGCTGTTCGGAAGGGCGCCGGTCAGGAAGGCCTTGGTGCGACGGGTTTTCCGCCGAGGCCCCAGCGGTGTGCGGGTACCGGGTCCAGTACCACCCACACGTGTTCACGGATGTCTTCGCCGTAGGTTCCGACGACCGCGTCGGTGATCGCGGCGATCAGTTTCGGCTCGGTCTCTTCGGTGAGGCGGTTTTCCAGGATCTGGACATGGATGTAGGGCATGACGGAACTCGCTCCGATCTTTTCGGGCGGGATCAGGTCAGCTGTGGCTCAGCACGGCTCGTCTGCCGAAGACCTCGTTGAGGCTGCTTCGGAGCGCGGAGCACAGGAGCGCGACCTGGGTGTCGGTCAGATTGGGGTGACACGGGAGGTTCATGTGCTCGGAGAACCAGAGCCGTTCCGCTGTCGGGCATTCTCCGGGGCCATGCCCTCGGGACTGCCATTCCGGCGTGAGGTGCAAGGGGAAATACCGCAACTGGATCTCGACGCCGCGGCGATCGAGCGCACGTACGAGCGCGTGGCGGGCGTCATCGCCTTCGGTGACGAAGAATGTGTAGAGGTGGTACGAATGCTCGTCACCCGGATCGACGAGCGGCAGCCGGATCTGCGGGTATCCGCCGAGCACCGCGTCGAGTTTGGCCGCGATCTCGCGCCGCCTTCGCACCAGTGACGGCAGTTTCCGCAGCTGCACGGTGCCGACGGCGCAGGCGACCTCGGAAAGCGTCGCGTTCGTTCCCGCGCCGTGGATCCCGGCGACCGATTCCCGGTACACCGCTTCGGAGAACTTCATCCAGGGCAGGGTTTCCGGCGGGGAACCGAGGATCCCGCTGACCGGGCCGGCGACCATGTCGACCTCGTTCGACCGGATCCGGTCCACCCGGACGGCCCAGTCGTCGCGGTCGAAGGTGATCATTCCGCCTTCGCCGAGGGTGGTGATGTTCTTGGAGGAATGGAAACTGAACGTGCCGATGTCGCCGAGGGAACCGGGCCGCCGTCCGCGATAGGCCGATCCGAGCGCGTGCGCGCAGTCTTCGAGCACCAGTACGTCGTGTCGTGCCGCGATCGCGCAGATCTTCGCCATGTCGGCCGGATTCCCGCCGTAGTGCACCAGGATGATCGCCTTGGTCCGCGGGGTGATCAGCGCCTCGAGCATGCGAGGATCGAGATTGAGCGTATCGGGATCGATGTCACAGAACCGGACGATCGCCGGCGAATCCAGCAGCGGCTGGATCGACGCCTGGAACGTCTGGGTGGTCGCGATCACCTCGTCGCCGGGCTGGAGATCGAGCAGCCGGATGGCGATCTCCAGAGCGACCGTGCCGCTGGTCACCGACAACGCGTAGCGAGAGCCGGTGTAAGCGGCGAACTGGGCTTCGAACCGGTCTCGCCACGGCCCCGCCGTCAAGGCGAGATCGTTCTGCAGAACCGTTCTGAGTACTGCGAAATCTTCTTCGTCGACAACGGATCCCCGCCGTGCGGAAGGAATCTGATATCGGGGCTTGGTACTTTCGGCGGCCTCGTTCACTTGCACCCCCAAGTGCGTGGATGACGAACGTCGAAAACATGCAGCAGCCGAAGCCCGGAACCCGACCGTCGCTGCATCGGCTCGAACAGTGAGCCTTTCGCAAGGGAAGCACGCCCGATTGCGGGCAGGATTCAACCTAACAGCAGACGTATGACTAGCGCAACAACCGATGTTTTGGCAGCCTTACCTAAGTAGGTCGCGCTTGCCCGTCGCCTCGGTGCCGCGTCGGTGTGATCCGGGAAACCTCCGTTCGGTGTCCGACTTCGTGGAGTGCGCAGATGCAGCTGATGGACCTATCCGGCAGGCCTGGCCGCCGTCTCTTCCTGGCGGGTGCGGCCGGTTTCATACTCGCCGGATGTACGCCCGGAAGGGCGGGGGACGCCGCCCCAACGGGCGGGTTTTCGGTGACGATGGACGGAAAACTCGGCCCCACGGTGCTGGATCGCTTGCCCTCCAGGGTGATCGCTCTCGGCTTCGGACAGGACGCCGACGCCGCCGTCGCGCTCGGTGTCATCCCGGTGGCCATGCAGGAGGGAACGTCGACGCCGGACCGGATCCAGCCGTGGATCGCGCCGCTGCTCGGGTCCGCCCGGCCCGAACTGGTCCGGACGGGGCCGGACCGCCCACTGGAACACTTCGCCGCTCTGCGGCCGGATCTGTTCCTCGCCGCCGGCGACTACTACCTCGAAACCGGCTACCAGCGGCTCGCCGAGATCGCGCCCGTGCTCGGCTATGTCACCGGGCCGAACCTCGATCCGTGGCAGGAGACCACCCGGCGGATCGGCCGGGCGCTCGGCAAGGACTCCGCGGCGGACCAGCTGATCAGCGGCACGCTGGGCAAGATCGCGACGGCGAAGGACACCGCGGGGCTCGAGGGGAGGACGTTCAGCTGTAGCTCGGTGAGCGGCGGGGGACAGGTGTACACCAAGAACACACCCGAGGACGTGCTGGCGGTTTCGTTGGCACAGTTCGGTTTGCGCCTGTCGGAGAAGGTCACCCAGTTGCGTTCCACGACGACGAAAGGCGTCGCGGCGGTCGGCCCGGAGCGGCTCGACCTGCTCGACGCGGACATCATGCTGGTCAGCTACGAATCGGTCCAGCAGCGGCAGGCGTTCGAAGCCGAGCCGCTTTTCGCGCGGCTTCCCGCCGTACGCCGGGGTTCCTATCTCGCGATCGATAAGGCCGAAGCGCAGGCGCTGGCCTTCCCGTCCGCGCTCGCCCTCGCGTACACCGCCGAGCGGATCGTGCCGCGGCTCGCCGCGGCGGCACGATGACGCGCGGCTCACGACCCCACCTGTCCGACGACGACGTCGTGCCGCACCGGCGTGTCGTCGGCCATGATGCGCCCGACCGACGGCTGATGGCTTGGCGCGGTGCAGATGACCAGATGCGGCCCCGGAGCCGTCGGCGCCGCGTGATACCAGCCGGTCTCATCGGTGACGGTGCGGACGACGCGACCGCCGTCCGGATTCACCAGCAGCACCACCGCGCCGGGCACCGGGTCGCCGTCGAGTCCCCGGACCCGGCCGGTGGCGGCCGCGAGCCGTTCCGCGGTTCGCGGCGGCAGGACGAGCATGCCGGTCACCGCGGCGGCGGCCACACAGCCCGCCGAGACGGCGAACGCGAAGGCGTACCCGTGCGCGAGTCCTTCCCGCGTCGAAGACCCGCCCGCGGCGGCCGCGGCGATCGTGGTCAGCACGGCCAGACCGATCGCACCACTGGTCTGCCGCACGGTGTTGAGCACGGCGGCGGCCACCCCGCCCGAGGTGGCGGGCACGCCGCTGGTCGCCGCCACCGTCAACGGGGTGAACGCCGACGCGGTACCGAAACCGAACACCACGCTCGGCAGCACGATCATCGCCACGGACGAACCACCGGTGCCGAGTGAGGCGGCCACCCCGGCGAGACCGGCCGCCCCGAGGGCGCAGCCCAGTGCCGCCGCGCGACGGGCACCGAGTCGGATGGTGAGCGGACCGGCGGCCTTGGCACCGGCGAACATCGCCAGGCCGGCGGGCAGGAAACCGAGCCCGGCGGCGAGCGGACCGGCGCCGTGCACGTACTGCAGGACGAACGAGATCAGCACCGGAGCACCGAAGAAGCCCAGGCCCAGCAGGAACATCACCAGGTTCGCGCCACGGACCGCGCGATGGGAGAACAGGCTCAACGGCACCAGCGGGGCCGCCGCCCAGCGCCCCTGGTGCAGCAGGAACAGCCCGCACAGCACGATTCCCGCGATCAGCGGACCGGACACCTCCGGTGCGCTCCAGCCCACGGTCTCCGACTCCATCACCGCGTACACGACGCCGGTCAGCCCTGCCGTCGCCAGGACGGCGCCCACGATGTCCAGCCGGTACGCCGATCCGGACCGGGAACCGCCGGGCAGCAGGGCCAAGGTGCCGGCGACCGCGACCAGACCCAAGGGCACGTTGACGAAGAACACCCAACGCCAGCCCGCGAACTCGGTCAGGAGGCCGCCGGTCAGCGGACCGGACGCGGCGCCGACGGCGCCGATCGCGCTCCACGTGCTCAGTGCGCGGGCACGCCTCGGCCCCGCCGGGAAGGTATCGGTCAGCAGCGACAACGTCGCCGGCATCAGCAGCGCGCCGCCGACGCCCTGTCCGGCGCGCGCGGCAAGCAGGAGCGCCGGATCCGCGGCCAGGCCGGCGAGAAGGCTCGCCCCCGCGAACAGGCCCATCCCGGCCAGCAGCACCCGGCGCCGTCCGAAGACGTCCGCGCAGCGGCCGCCGAGCAGCAGGCAGCCCGCGAACGCGAGCGTGTACGCGTTGACCACCCACGGCAGCGTCGCGGCGGAGAAGCCGAGATCGGCGCGGATCCTTGGCAGGGCGACCGAGACGATCGTGGCGTCCAGCACCACCACGAACGACCCGAGACAGGCCAGCGCGAGCACCAGGTGGTCGCGGCGGCGGGCGGGAGAAGACGTGCTCATGAAACCTTTCCTGTTCCTACTGCCTCTTCATCGCCCGTCCGGAAGCCGAGGACGGGCAGCGCGTGACGAGCCGCGGGGAGGTCGTACAGCGCGTCGATCGCCGCTCGCTGCCAGGAATAGCGCGCGGCGAGCCCGGCGATCTCGGGTTCGGTGGCCGGCAGGGTCGCGGCCGCGAGCAGTACGCGGATCTCCGGCTCGCTCATGACGGCTCCGGCGGGGTCCGAAGATGCCAGCCGGTGGCCGACTGGAACGCGTCGCCTGCCTCCAGCAGTTCCGTTTCGCCGCGGACCGGCCCGGCCAATTGCAGTGAAAGCGGCAGCCCGTCGGCGGTGAACCCCATGGGCAGCGCCAAGACGGGATTGGCGAGCCCGTTCCAGTACGGCGTGTGGATGACGCCGAAGAGTTCCTCGTTCTCCGGTAGCCCGGCGGGGGACAGCAGCGACTCGAACCGGGGCGCGCCGACGGACGCGGTCGGGCAGACGACGAGGTCCACTTCGGTGAAGAGTCCGTCGACCGCCCGCTGCGCGACCTGCCGCACGCGCTGGGCCTGGACGTAGTCGGCGCCGGTGACGAGCGCGCCGGTGGCAAGGAGCCCGCGTGTCCCGCGGCTGAAGTCGAGCCACCGATGGCACAGTTCCGCGCGGTGATGCGCGAGCGCCTCGCTGGCGACGGTCACCTGAACGGCCGTCACCAGTTCCGCCGGATACGGCAGCGTGATCGCGCTCAGGCGCGCGCCGAGTCCGGCCAGCACCGCGAGCGCCTCGGCGAAGACGCCGTCCAACGCGGGATCGCGGCCGGGCGGGAAGTGGTGGTCGCGGACGACGCCGATCCGCAGCCCGGTGAGATCGCCGCGGAATTCGGGGCGCCGCACCGGTCCGGCAGCGGAATCGGGATCGGCCGGATCCGGCCCGGCCAGCACCTCCAGTACCGCCGCGCAATCCCGTACGGAACGGGCCAGCGGGCCGATCCGGTCGAGGCTGTAGCCCAGCGGCACACAGCCTGTCCTCGGCACCCGGCCGTACCCGGGCATCAGGCCGGTGACCCCGCAGAACGCCGCGGGCACCCGGATGCTGCCCGCGGTGTCCGAGCCGATCCCGGCGAGGAACATCCCGGTCGCGACGCCGATCCCGGCGCCGGAACTCGAACCGCCCGCCCAGCGTCCGGTCCGCCACGGATTGCGGGGGATCGGGAAGGGGTGCTCCTGTTCCGGCATCCCGCAGGCGAACTCCATCGTGGTCGTCTTGCCGGTGAGCACCGCGCCCGCCGCCTTGAGCCGGGTGGCGACCGTCGCGTCCGTTCCCGCCAGCCAGCCGCGGTCGTGCACGAGGCTCTGCGCCGTCGTCGCGGCTTCGGCGGTGGCGATGATGTCCTTGACGCCGATCGGGATCCCGTGCAGCGGCCCGCGGTCCAGTCCGGCGGCGAGTTCGGCGTCCGCGCGTCTCGCCGCCGCGAACGCGGTCTCGTCGAGGCGGGTCAAGTAGGCGCCGTAGACCGCGTCACCGCGATCCGCGGCCGCCATCGCCGCCTCGGTCAGGCCGATGCTCGTGACCGTGCCGTCCCGCAGGGCCGCCGCCGTGGCGGTGAGGGTGCGCGGGCGCAGGGACGTGGTGCCGATGTCCGCCTCCGATCGATCAGGTGTGGTTAGCCTAACCTTGGACCCTCAACCCGGGTTGAGTTCAACTCGGGCGAAGCGGACCACCCGTTCGTGCCGCCCATCGGGCAAGCGGATGACTGAACGTCTGATGTTCGACAGAGCAGGTGTTTACTTGCTAGCCTGAACCAGGTTCCGCGCGCGGCCGTCAAGCCGGCGGCCCAGTCCCGCGGACCACCGGTACGAGCGTTTTTCCGCCACCGGAGAATCCGGATCCGCCGAGGGGGATCCGCACCCGAACACCTCGCCGCGCTGATCGTCGCGCTGCTCGAGTGGCGCCTGGGGAAGGACTCGCATGACCGACACCGCTCAGCCAGAGATCGCTCTCACTGTGGAAGAACCACTCGCCGCGGCACCGGATCAGGCGGTCGCGCTGACCCGGCATCCCGGGTTGCGGGAGTTCGCCGGACGGCTCGGCGACACCCCGCTGGTCGAGGTCCCCGGCCCGCCGGGCGGGGCGAAAGTGCTGGCGAAGTACGAATTCGCCAATCCGTTCGGTTCGGTGAAGGACCGCACCGCGTTCGCACTGGTCTGCCGGGCGATCGTCGCGCACACCGGGCCGGAGCCGCTGAAACTGCTGGACGCCTCGGCCGGGAACATGGCCCGCGCGGTCGCCGGACTCGGTGAACTGGCCGGGATCCCGACCCGGCTCGTGGTCCCGTCCGTCATCCCGCCGAGCCTGCTGACCGCGATGGAGAAGACGGGCGCGGAGATCGAACTCGCCGACGCGGCGGGCGGTCTGCTCGGGATGATCAAGGTGTGCGAGAAGATCGCCGCCGGCGACCCCTCGCTCACCCCGCTCGTGCAACACCGGAACATGGCCAACGTCGCGGCCCACGAATTCGGTACCGGCAAAGAGATCCTGGACCAGCTCGGGGAGCACCGGCCCGCCGCCTGGGTCAGCGCGATCGGGACCGGCGGCACACTGGCCGGGGTCCACCGTGCGCTGCGCACGCGGTGGCCGGACATCGTGGTCGCCGGGGTCACACCCTCGGAAATGCCGTACGGCACCGAGCGGGCACCGCATTCCGAGCCCCGGTTCGCCGGTGCGGGCGGGTTCGGCAACGGGCTGCGTCAGCCGTTCGTCGACACCCAGCTGCCCGCGGCGGAACAACTGCACGTCACCTATGCCGAATCCCTGCGGGGAATGGTGGACTACCGGAAACTCACCGGCACCTCGATCGGCGCCTCCGCCGCGGCCGCGTGGCTGAGCGCGAAGAAGGTCGCCGAACGGTTCGGGCCGGACCAGGTCGTCGTGACCCTGTTCGCCGACGCCGGTCCCGAGGAGGATTGGGTCAAGGCCGAGCAGACGGCCGGATGACATGCGGCGGTCCCTCATCCGGTTGCGTGAGGATCTCGCGACCACAATGGACAAAGACCCGTCGGTGACCTCCCGCCTGGAGGCGCTCTGTCATCCCGCGCTGCCCGCGGTCTGGAGTCACCGGATCGCGCACCGGCTGCATCGCGGCGGCCACCGGATCCTCGCCAGGCTGCTGTCGAACGCGGCGAAAATCCTGACCGGGGTGGAAATCCATCCCGGTGCCCGGATCGGCAGGCGCTTCTTCATCGACCACGGGAACGGTGTCGTGATCGGCGAAACCGCCGTCATCGGCGACGACGTGACCCTCTATCAACAGGTGACGCTGGGTGCCATCGGCTTCTGGCGTGACAACGCCAGGGCCGAGGGTGAGGCCCGGCATCCGCGTATCGGCGACCGGGTGGTCGTCGGCGCCAAAGCGACGGTGCTCGGCCCCGTGACCATCGGGGACGGCGTCGTGGTTCCCGCACACAGCCTCGTGCTCACCACCATCGAATCCGGAAGCAACGGGAAAACCCCAGTGATCGACCGACGTTCGAAGATCGGAGACGGGAATGTCCAGCGACCTCATGGCCAGTATCCGGTTCAGCGAGAATGACCTCCGCGCCCGGGTCGCCAGGTTCACCGACCTGGCCGGAACGGACGGCGGCGCCCCGGACACGGTACTCGCGGGTTGCGCGCGGGTGATGTTCAACGTGATCGGCTTCCGGCCGCCGGAGCGCAACGGCGCCGACGACGACCAGGTGATCTCCCCGATCGGCGCGAAGAGTTCGGGGAACGCGCCGATCGACATCGCCGAGGGCTTCAACCTCGCCTACATCAAGGCCACGCCGGGAAACGGCACGATCCTGCACAACCACGACACGAACGAGACGTTCATCCCCTTGAGCGGCACCTGGCGGTTCCGCTGCAACGACGAGGACGACCTGTACGTCGACCTCGGCCCGTTCGACGTGATCTCCCTGCCCGCCGGGCTCCAGCGCCGGTTCACCAACCTGGCGGCCGCTCCCGGGACGGAAGAGAGCCTGATGATCGTCATCGTGGCGGGAGACCGCCCGAAGTCGGTCATCTACCCGGAAGTACTGCAGGCCGCGCGGACCGAAGGCGCGTACACCCCGGCCACCTTCGCCTAGTGATGGTGGCTCTCGCCGAACCCGTGGTCGAGGTGCGCGTCGCGAAAGCCACTTTCGCGACGCTTGGTGTCCCGAAAGTGGCTTTCGCGACACCGCCGCCCCACGGCCACGACCACGACCACCCCGGCCGGCACGCCCCGCCAGTCCGGTCTCCAAAGCACGCGAAACCACCTTGTCTCCAGAAACGAGGACAGCGATGACCGAGTCCCCTGTCCGGGCCGACCTGTGGTTCGACCCGATCTGCCCGTGGGCGTGGCAGACCTCGCGGTGGCTGCTCGAAGCGGCCGAAGTACGCGAGATCGACCTGCGCTTCCACCTGATGAGCCTCGCCGTGCTGAACGAAGGCCACCAGTTGCCCGAAAAGTACGAAGTGATGATGCGCGAAGGCTGGTACCTCTCGCGGGTGATCGCGGCCGCCGCCCGTGACCACGGCGAGAAGGTCGTCGAACCCCTGTACACCGAGATGGGCACGCGCATCCATCCCGGCGGGAACGAGGACTACCGCGAGGTCACCGGTCTGGCCCTCGAAGCGGCCGGGCTCCCGGCGGGACTGGCCGGCGCGGGAACGGACACGACACTCGACGCCACGATCCGCACGAGCCACGACGAGGCGATGACCGCGATCGGGCCCGACCTCGGCACGCCGGTCGTGCGGATCGACGGCGGCGCCTGTTTCGGCCCGGTGCTCGCCGAGGTCCCGCGCGGTGAGGCCGCGGGCCGGATCTTCGACGGCGTCCGGGCACTCACCGGATTCGAGTACTTCTTCGAGCTGAAGCGGACGCGGACCGCGGAACCCGTTTTCGGCTGACACCACGGTTACTGGGAGGCGAAATGTGCGGAATCACCGGCTGGGTGTCGTTCGAGGACGACCTGCGGAGCCAGCGACCGATCCTCGACGCGATGACGGCGACGATGTCCTGCCGCGGTCCGGACGCCGGAGGTGTCTGGCTGGACCGCCACGCCGCGCTCGGGCACCGCAGGCTCGCGGTGATCGACCTGCCCGGCGGTGTGCAGCCGATGTCGGCGGGCACCCCGGCCGGTGAAGTGGCGCTGGTCTACAGCGGCGAGGTCTACAACTACACCGAGCTCCGGAAGGAACTGCGGGACAAGGGGCATCGGTTCCACACCGACAGCGACACGGAAGTGGTCCTGCGCGGTTACCTGGAATGGGAAGAGGGGGTCGCGGAACGGCTGAACGGCATGTACGCCTTCGCCGTCTGGGACTCCCGCACCGCGAAGCTGGTGCTGATCCGGGATCGCATGGGCGTGAAACCCCTTTACTACCAGGCGACCTCCGGTGGCGTGCTGTTCGGTTCCGAGCCGAAGGCGATCCTGGCGAACCCGCGGGCCCCGCGTGTCGTCGACGCGGACGGTCTGCGCGAACTGGTCGCTTTCACCAAGAAGCCCGGCTGGTCGCTGTGGAAGGACATGCACGAGGTCGAGCCGGGGACGATCGTCACCGTCGACGACCGCGGGATCCGTTCGCACACCTACTGGCGGCTGCGGACGGCTCCGCACACCGACGATCAGGACGCGACGGTGGCCCGGGTCGGTGAGCTGATGACCGACATCGTTCACCGTCAGCTGGTGTCCGACGTGCCGAGGTGCGTCCTGCTCTCGGGCGGGCTGGATTCGAGCGCGGTCACCGGGATCGCGGCGTCGCGGCTCGCGGAGTCGGGGGAGCCGTTACGCACGTTCTCGGTCGATTACGCCGGGCAGGAGGAGAACTTCCGTCCGGACGAGATGCGCGACGCCCCGGATTCGCCGTTCATCCGTGACGTCGTCGATCTCGTCGGCTCGGTGCACGAGAACGTCATGCTGGATCCCGCCGAGCTCACCGATCCCGACGTGCGCCGGGCCTGCGTCGCCGCGCGGGACATGCCGTCCGGGCTCGGCGACGTCGACCTCTCGCTGTATCTGTTGTTCAAGGCGATCCGGCGGCAGTCCACAGTGGCCTTGTCGGGGGAGGCGGCGGACGAGGTGTTCGGCGGCTACCGGTGGTTCTTCGAAGAGGAATCCCGCACCACCGACATGTTCCCCTGGCTGGTGTTCCGCAACGCGGTCACCAGCGATCGGGAGAACCTGCTCCGCCGTGACGTCCGCGAGGCGCTCGACGTACCGGCGTACGCCGCCGACGAGTACGCCGCCGCGGTCGCGGAGGTCGAGCAACTTCCGGGGGACGACGCCCTCGAACAACGGATGCGCGTGATCTGTCACCAGAACCTGACCCGGTGGGTCCGGGTGCTGCTCGACCGCAAGGACCGGATGTCGATGGCGGTGGGGCTGGAGGTCCGGGTCCCGTTCTGCGATCACCGGCTCGTCGAGTACGTCTACAACACCCCGTGGGCGTTCAAGACCTTCGACGGCAGGGAGAAGAGCCTGTTGCGGCAGGCGACGAAGCATCTTCTGCCGGTTTCGGTCACCGAACGGCTGAAGAGCCCGTATCCGTCCACACAGGACATCGGCTACGCGGTCGCCCTTCAGTCGCAGGCAAAAGAGGTGCTCGCGGACCTCGATTCGCCGGTTTTCCAGCTGGTGAGCCGGGATTGGGTGTACGACGCCGTCCAGGCCGACGCGGCGACGTTGACCGGCCAGACGCGGCACGGTCTGGACCGCGTGCTGGATCTCCACCACTGGTTCGATCTGTACCGGCCGGCCATCAGCCTCGGCTGACCGGCCCGGATCGCTCAACGGCGCTTCGGCGTGCTTTTCCTTTTGCGGGAAGCGGTTTTGTTCTGTGCCTTGGTCAGCACCGCGACGGCGGCGTCGATGATCACCGCGACGGCTCGTTCGGCGCGGTCGGCGTCGCCGTCGGTGATGGCCTCGGCGAGGGTGTCGTGATCCGGGAAGTCGATGTGCTCGCGGCGCAGCTCGGCCATCACCGTCGCCACCCCGCTGCTCAGCGCGTAGCTGAGGCCCTCCCACAATTCGATCAGGACCGCGTTGTGCGTGGCGGCGATGATCGCCGCGTGGAATTCGTTGTCCGCGGCGAGGAAAGCGTCCTCGTCGCCGGCGTCACGTGCTTCGTGCTGGGCGGCGAGTGCCGCGGTGATCCGGGCGATGTCTTCGGCGTCCCGGCGTTCCGCCGCCGTCCTGGCGGCCTGGCGCTCGATGCTGTTGCGGACTTCGAGTACTTCGAGAACGTTCGCGGCGCGGGTTCGCCGCAGCAGGGCCGCCGACAGTCCGTGCCGTGCCCTGACGTAGGTGCCGTCGCCGCGGCGCGGCTCCAGCAGCCCGGCGTGTTCAAGGGCGCGGACGGCTTCGCGGACCGTGCTGCGCCCGACCCCGAGTTGCTCGACCAGCTCCTGTTCCGGCGGGATACGGGAGCCGACCGGCCATTCGCCGGTCTCGATCAGTTCCTCGAACTGGTCGACCACAGTGGACGAGAGTCTCGCTGTACTGGCCGCTCGAAGTGGCATGGCGGTCTCCCTCCTTCGGCCCCCCGGATATGGACATCAGATCGGCAGATCATATGACATCTTACTGCCTTGCTCCGGCGGAACGCGCACGCCTGTTCGAAAAACGATATGCAATGCGCGAAAGAACAATGTCAGCGACCGGCAACGCAGCGGGCGCGTGCCGGAACGGCGGAATTCGCCGCGGCGGGATCGCAGACGATGATCTTCGACGCCTGGTTTCGCTCGAGGATCACGGTCGCCGTGGCCGTCCGCGCTTCGAACCGCCGCCCGTCGGCCGGGGTGAGCGTCATTCGCGCTCCAGGGGTGAGGCCCGCGGCCAGAAGCGTTCCGAGGAAGGCGGAATCGTCCTGGATCCGTTCACTGATCCGGTGCAGCCGGACCTCTTGCCGTCCGGCATGGGTGGCGGGCCGCATTCCCGGCGGCGCCGGCACCGGGGGAAGGCCGGACAGACCGAGAAAGGCCAAGCCGGGAATCGGCCCGCCGTACGGGCTGAACCGCGGCCCGCCGCAGAGTTCGAAGATCCGGCGCGCGGCGGCGTCGGACATCACGTGTTCCCAGCGGCAGGCCTCGTCGTGCAGCCGGACCCAGTCCAGCCCGATCACCCGATACAGGAGTGTTTCCGCGAGGCGGTGCTTGCACATCACCCGCACCGCGATCCGCCGTCCCTCCGGCGAAAGCTCCAGCCGCCGGTCCTCGGCGACCAGGAGGAGGCCGTCACGCTGGAGGCGGGCCACGGTCTGGCTGACCGTCGGCGGGCTCTGCTCGAGCCGGTCCGCGATCCGGGCGCGCAACGGGACGACACCGTCCTCTTCCAGCTCATAGGCTGCTTTGAGGTACATCTCGGTGGTGTCGATCAGGCCACGGGCGGTCATACTCCGGTAGCCTGCCCCCTCAACCCGGCTTGAGGTCAAGCGCCCGGCAGCTCCACTGTGGACCGGAACTCCGGACAGCGTTCCAGCGTGTTTTCGGGGCAGCGGAGCAGATGGCGCAGATAGGTCCGGGCGGTGGCGAGCTTTTCGAGCTGGGACTCCAAAGCTTCGATACGGGCCGAAACGGTGTCCCGCCAGTCGTACGTGGCGGTGCGCCCGGCGAGCACGGTCGCGATCTCGTCGAGGCTGAGCTGGCCGGTGTCCCGCCACAGCCGGATCAGGGCGATCCGGTAGAGCTGGTCGGTGTCGTAGTAACGCCAGCCGGATCGCCGGTGCGGCTTGATCAGTCCGCGGCGTTCCCAGTAGTGCAGGGTCGAAACCGGAAGGTCGAACCGGTCGGCGACCTCTCTGATCGATGCGGATTCCATGACATCATTTGAACTCAACCCAGGTTGAGGATGCAAGCTTAGGCTAAGCAAACACTCCCTGGAGGTAATGAAAGTGATTCTCGAGCTCGCCGAAGCGGGAGGAAGCCCGCGCGACCTCGTCGGCGGCAAGGCGGCGAACCTCGCGGAAATGACTTCGGCGGGTTTTCCCGTGCCGGAGGGTTTCTGCGTCACGACCGCCGCGTACCGGCAGGTGCTCTCCGACGGCGAGGGGCCGCGATTGCTCGGCGAGCTGACCAGGGTGCCGTCCGACGACGAAGGACGGCTGGCCGAACTGGCGGACCGGTTGCGGGCCCATGTCCTGACCGTGCCGATCCCGGCCCGGCTCGAAACCGGGATCGTCGAGGCGTACGAACGGCTTTCGCGAGGCGAGCCGGTGGCGGTCGCGGTGCGGTCTTCGTCGACGGCCGAGGATCTGCCGGACGCCAGTTTCGCCGGGCAGTACGACACCTTCCTCGACATCCAGGGCTCTGGTGAGGTGCTCGCGGCGGTGCGCCGATGCTGGGCCTCGCTCTGGTCGGAGCGGGCGACCAGGTACCGGGCGGCGCACGGCACCGATCGCGGACCCGCCATCGCGGTGATCGTGCAGCGCCTCGTCGACGCCGAATGCGCCGGTGTGCTGTACACGGCGAATCCGGTGTCGGGCAAACGTTCCGAGATCATCGTCGACGCCGCTCCCGGCTTGGGGGAAGCGGTGGTTTCCGGGGCGGTGACCCCGGATCACTACCGGCTGACCGTCGACGGCGAATCCCTCGAAGGCCCGGACGACGGTTGCCTGACGCCGTCACGGCTGGGTGAACTCGCGGCCGTCGGCAGGCATCTGGAGAAGCACTTCGGCGCCCCGCAGGACGTCGAGTGGGCGTTCAACGGCGAGGGCGAGCTGTGGCTGACCCAGTCACGGCACATCACCACGCTGTTCCCCGTCCCGGAGAGCGACGAACCGCGCGCGTACTGGTCGGTCAACGTCTATCAGGGGATCAGCCGGCCCTTCACGCCGATGGGCGCGTCCATGATCCGCGAACGCCAGCGCGGGATGGCGGCGTACATGAGCGCGCTCGGCTTCTCCGACGAGATCACCGACGTGGACGGGTGGCTGTACTGGGACATCACCGACGGCGTGCGGAGCCCGGCGAAGCGGCCGAAGATGTCCGCGTTCGTGGACAGTCTCGCCGCGCCTTCGGGACGGCTCGTCGAGCAGCTCGGCCGTGATCGCCGGTTCCCCTCGGTGGCGTCCGGTTCGGACGAGGACGCCCCGCCGAAGAAACGGCGCCGCCGCTGGGAACGGATGATCCCCGCGTGGCTGTGGCCGGAGCAGGCCCGCGCCAAGGTCGTCCGCGACGCCGAACGGCGGATCGCCGCCTTCACCGGGCCCGCCGAGGCGACGGCGGAAGAACGGCTGTCCTTTGTGGAATCCGTCCGGCGTGAGGTCTGCCGGATCGAGGCGAACCTCCCTCGCGACGCCAACACCGCGGGCGGGACAGGCGGGCAGCTGGCCGGGCAGTTGCTGCGCGGTCACGTGAGCGACGCCGAGGTGGCCACCGTTTTCCGGGGTATCCCGCACAATCCGACCACCGAGATGGATCTGGCGTTGTGGCGGGCGGCGGCCGCGATCCGGCGCGACGACGAGGCCTTCCGGCTGTTGCTGGAGACCGCGCCCGACGAACTGGCCGCCAAACACCTCGCCGGGACCCTGCCGGAGGTGATCCAGCACGGCGTCGCCGGGTTCCTGGCCGAATACGGCTGCCGCGCGACCTCGGAGATCGACTTCGGGGTGCCTCGCTGGACCGACGACCCCGAGCCGGTTTTCGCGATGCTGTCGAACCTGCTTCGCGCGGAAGGGGAGGAGCAGGACCCGGAAACCCGCTTCGAGCAGGCGGCCGCGGCGGCCGAAGCGCGGATCGTCGAGCTCACCCGGCGGCTTCCGGTGACCAAGCTGCACCGGGCGCTGCTCGCGCGGTTCCTGCTCCGGCGGTCGCGGCGGTTGCGTGGCCTGCGTGAGTTCCCGAAGTTCTGCCTCATGCGCGGTTTCGCCGCCCTTCGGACGCAACTGCTCCTCGTCGGCGAGGAGATCGTGCGGGCGGAGCGCCTGGAACGGGCAGGCGACGTGATGTTCCTCGATCTCGCCGAAGTCCGCGAAGCCTTGGACAGCAGGGACTTCCGCGCGACCGTGGCACGGCGCAGGGAGACCTGGGAGCGGGAATCCCGGCGGCCACGGGTGCCGTCGGTCGTGCTTTCCGACGGCACCGCGCCCGCCCTCGAATCCACTTCGGACGGTGGCGACCTCACCGGGCTGGCGGCGGCCGGGGTGGCGACCGGCCGGGCGCGGGTGATCCACGATCCGGACGGCGCACGGATCGAACCGGGTGAGATCCTCGTCGCCGCGACGACGGATCCCGGGTGGACGCCGCTGTTCCTGACGGCCGCCGCGCTGGTGACCGAAACGGGCGGGATGATCTCCCACGGCACCACCGTGGCCAGGGAGCACGGGATCCCGGCCGTGGTCGGCGTTCCTGGTGCGACGACGCGGATCGTCACCGGTCAGGTGATCACCGTCGACGGTTCCGCCGGGACCATCACCTTCGGCGAGACGGCGGAGGATTCCCGGTGACCGCGGTGGCATCCGCGCTCACCGGCGCGTTCAACTTCCGTGACACCGGCGGCGGGCCGATCCGGCGGGGGAGGCTGTTCCGCAGCGACACCTTGCAGGCGCTCACCGGAACCGACAAGGAACTCCTGCTCGGGCGGTTCGGGATCGAGGGGGTCCTCGATCTCCGCTCCAGCGCCGAGACGGTCAGCGAGGGCCGGGCGGAGTTACCCGGCGTCCGCTATGTGAACGTGCCGTTGAAAACCGTCCAAAGCGGACGGTCGAGCGCGCTGGAGGAAATCTACGTCGATCATCTCCGGCACGATGAGAACCTGTCGATCGCCATGGAGATCCTGGCGGTCCTGCTGACCCGTCCCGTCGTGGTGCACTGCGCGTCGGGCAAGGACAGGACCGGCGTCGTCACGGCACTCGCCCTCGGGCTCGCCGGGGCGCCGCGGGAGCTGATCGTCCAGGACTACCTGCGCAGCGCGTACAGCCTTCCCCGGGTGATCGAGCGGTTCCGCCCCCTCGGCTTGCCGGAGGAACTGTTCCGGTGCACGGAGAGCACGATCAACGCCTTGCTGGACAGCGTCGAGGACGATTTCGGCGGATTCGCCGGCTGGGCCCGGCAGCGTGGCGTGTCCCGCGCGGCCGTCCGGACACTGAAGGCGCGTTTGCTCAACAACAGGTGAATTGTCCGACGAGACATCGGATGTCTGTACGGCTACGTGAGTGAAAGGGATGGCCAAACCTCGACTATTTCTGGAAACATGCCGGTCGCCAGGACCTGAACTGCGGTAAACGTAGTATGAATCTGGAGGCGACCCATGGCCGAGCTGTCCAGGCGATCGATGCTGAGGGTCGCGGCGGGAGCGGCGGCGCTCGGCGGGCTTTGGGCTCAAGGGGCGCCTCCGGCACTCGCCGGGCAGGACGTCCATCGCCGGATCGTCGACGACGCGCGCATGGCCTGGAAACGCATGCCGAAGAACTGGCAGGAGGGTCCGTTCCTCGCCAACGGCTTCCTCGGCGTGCAGTTCTACGCGGGGGCGCGGCCGAACGTCCTCAAGGTGATGCTCAGCCACTCCCAGGTCCAGGACCAGCGCGGACAGTGGGAAGCGGGTATCGGGTACTCGCGGCTGCCGATCGGCTACCTCACCCTCACCTTCGAGGGCGCGATCACGGCGGTGGACTGGCATCTCGACCTGTACAACGCCGAACTCGGCGGCACGATCACGACCACCCGGGGTTCGGTGCGGTTCTCCGCGCTGGTCCACAACGACCAGGACCTCCTCCTCGTCTCGCTCGCCGGGGAGGCGGCCGCGGACTGGGGGTTCACGCCGCTGAAGTCGGCGACGACGAGGACGATCCGCAAACCGCCCGAGTACACGGCCAATCCCGATCCGAAGCTCGCCACCGCGGGCATGGTCCGGTACTGCGAGCAGCCACTCCACGCGGGCGGCGGGTACACGACAGCGTGGCGTGAGCGGACCATCGGCACGCGACGGCTCCTGGCGGCGACGATCGCGTACGGGTACCCCGAGCCGACCCATACGGCCGAGGCGATCAGGAGGGTCCACCGGGCGTCGGCGGTGAACCCGGACGCGCTCGTCGCCGGCCATCGGCGCTGGTGGAACGCCTTCTACCGGCGCAGTTTCGTCTCCGTTCCGGACAAACGCGTCCAGCGGTTCTACTGGATCCAGCTGTACAAGACCGCTTGCGCCACCCGCGCGAACGGCCCCGTCGTCGCCGAATGGGGACCGTGGTTCCCGGAGGTCGGCAACAGTTGGACGGCGGTGTGGTGGAACCTCAACGTCCAGGTCACGTACCCGATCGTCAACAGCAGCAACCATCCCGAACTCGACGCCGTCACCGCGACCTTCCGCCGCGATCACGCGAACCTCGAACTCTCGGTGCCGCCCGCGTACCGGGACGGCGAGACGTACGCGCTTTCGCATCCGGGGGACTGGCGGCTGCGGCCCGGCGGTACGCGTGCGGTCGGGATTCCGGGCCCGGCCACGAAGAACGACCAGACCGGCAACCTGATCTGGGGCCTGCACAACGTCTGGCTGGCGTATCGGCACAGCATGGACGTCCGCATCCTGCGCGAAGTCCTGTATCCGACGCTCGCCAAGGCCTTCAACTACTACCGCCACTTCCTCGCCGCCGGCCCGGACGGCGCCCTGCACCTGCCGATGACCAGGTCACCCGAGTACGCGGACGCGGCCGACTGCACCTACGACCTGTCGCTGATCCGCTGGGCGGCGCGCACCCTCGTCGAATCGGCGGCCAAGCTGCGGATCGACGACCCGCGGGTGCCGGCGTGGCGGGAGATCGCCGAGAAACTGGTGCCGTACCACCAGGATCCCGCCCAAGGCGTGCTGATCGGCGCCGGTGTCCCGCTCGCCGATTCACACCGGCACTTCTCGCATCTGCTCTGGCTCCATCCGCTGCGGGAGAAGCTCTGGGACCGCCCCGGCGACCGGGACATCATGCGCCGCACCTTCGCGCATTGGGCCGGTGCACAGGAGAAATGGCACGGCTACAGCTTCGCGGCCGCGTCGTCGATGAGTTCCGTGATGGACGCGCCAGAGGAAGCGTTGCGCTACCTGAAGATCTTCCTGGACGGGACCGTCGTGGCCGACACTCGGCTGACGCCGAACACGATGTACCGCGAAGGCGCGAACCTCGCGATCGAGAGTCCCATCACCGCGGCGCAGTCCGTTGTGGACATGCTGCTGCAAGGCGATCACGGCGTCCTCAAGGTCTTCCCGTCGGTTTCGACGGCGTGGCCGGAGGCGTCGTTCGCAAGCCTGCGCACGGAGGGCGCCTTCCTCGTGGACGCCTCCCGGCGGAACGGCGCGACCGAATGGCTTCGTGTCCACAGCGAAGCGGGCGAGCCGCTCACGCTCCAGCACGGGATCCCGGGTGACATCGAGGTCCGTGACGCCCGCGGGCGTCGGCTCCCTTGGCGGGCGGCGGGGCCGGGCACGATCTCGATCCCGCTCGGCCGCGGCGGGACGGCCGTCGTCACCCGGCGCGGCGCGCGCCCGGCACTGGAGCCTCGCGACGTGCCCGGTGACCGTGAAACTCCGGCATGGGGACTCGACCAGGAGGTCTGAGGATGGACATCACTCGCAGGACGATGCTCGGCGGGGCACTGGCGGGCGTGGCGGCGGCCGGGTTCGCGCCGCCGGTGTCGGCGGTGGAGAACGACTTCGCGCTCGGCGGGCTCGACTGGCCCGGCTTCCTCGGTACGGCCGACCTGCTCTGGCGCCGGATGCCCAAGACCTGGTACGAGGGCCCGTTCCTGGGCAACGGTTTCCTCGGCTCGGGTATCTACGCCGAACCGGGCCGCAACGCCGTCCGGTTCAACGTCCAGCACAGCGAAGTGCAGGACCACCGGCCGGAATTCGGCTCCCTGTTCGGACTCGCGCGGCTGCCGATCGGCTACTTCACCCTCGAACCGGTCGGCGCCATCACCGGGATCGACTGGCGGATGGACCTCTGGAACGCCGAACTCAGGGGCACGATCACCACGGCCGCGGGCAGCCTCTCGCTGCGGGCGATCATCCACACCGGACAGTCGCTGCTAGCCGTCGAGATCGAACCGACCGAGGGCGAGCGCGGCTTCGAGTGGACCTTCCACCCGGCCGAAGCGGTGAGCCCGAGAACGGATCCGAAGTTCGGGAAGCCGCCGCCCGCCGGATACGTCGCCAACCCGCCCGCGAGTCTGGAAACGAGTGGTGACAGCAGGATTTCGGTGCAGAGTCTGCTGGCGGGCGGCGAGCATGTGACGGCTTGGCGCGAGGTCGCCCGGGGATCGAAGCGCACGCTGTACACGTCCGTGGCGTGGTCGTATCCGAAAAGGACGGCCGCGCGAGAGGCATTGAAGACGGTCCGCCGGGCCGAGCCGTTCTCCGCGTTGACGGCGGAACACCGACGTTGGTGGCACGACTACTACCGGCACGGTTTCCTGTCCATTCCGGACACCCGGCTCCAAGGCTTCTACTGGATCCAGCTGTACAAGATCGCCTCCGCCGCGCGCCGGGAAGCGCCGGTCATGGCGACCTGCGGACCGTGGCTCGAACCGACCCCGTGGCCCGCGACGTGGTGGAACCTCAACGTCCAGCTGGAGTACTGGCTCATCCACGGGTCCAACCACCTCGAACTGGACGCCGTCGGCCACGCGCTCGGCAAGTACCGGGCGAACCTGACGAGCCAGGTCGCCGAGCCGTACCAGCACGATTCGGCGGGCATCCCGCGCACGACCGACATGACCCTGCTCAACGGTGCCGCCGGGACGAACGCCGGGTTCCCCGTCGGCGTTCCCGGCAAGGAGACGCCGACGCCGGAGGTCGGCAACCTCACCTGGGCATCGCACAACGTCTGGCTGTCCTATCGGCACACGATGGACCGGCGCCTCCTGCGGGACATCCTGTTCCCGCTGCTGCGCAAGGCGATCAACTACTACCTCCATTTCCTGGCACCCGGGCCGGACGGGAAGCTGCACCTGCCCGCGACGTTCTCCCCGGAGTACGGCGTCAACGCGCCCGACTGCACCTACGACCTCGCGCTGATCCGCTGGGGCTGCCGGACGTTGCTGGAGTCGGCGGCGGAACTGCGGATCGAAGACCCGCTCGTGCGACGGTGGCGGGAAGTCCTGGCCACGCTGGTCCCGTATCCGGCCGACGCCAACGGCTACATGATCGGCGCCGGGGTGCCGTTCGCGAAATCGCATCGGCACTACTCGCATCTGCTGCAGATCTACCCGCTGTACGAGATCACCTGGGAGCGCCCGGAGCACCGGCGGATCATCGAGACCTCGCTCGACCACTGGGTGGGCTTCGAGGGCGCGTTGCAGGGTTACACGTTCACCGGCGCCGCGTCGATGTCGGCGCAGATGCTGCGCGGCGAGAAGGCGGAGTTCTACCTCGGCGAACTGCAGCGGCGCTACATCCAGCCGAACACGATGTACAAGGAATCCGGTCCGGTCATCGAGACGCCGCTCTCGGCGGCGCAGTCGCTGCACGACATGCTCGTACAGAGCTGGGGCGGGGTCATCCGGCTGTTCCCGGCCGTGCCCGCGAAATGGGCGGACGCCGCGCTGCGCGACTTCCGCACGGAGGGCGCGTTCCTGATCAGCGCTTCCCGGCAGGGCGGCAAGACGCGATGGGTCAAGATCACCAGCGAGGCCGGGGCGCCCTGTGTGCTCCGGACGGACCTCGGCGGGGAGCTGACCGTCCGGGACCGGCGAGGGAGGCCGAAACGCTGGCGGCGGCTGCCGAACGGGGACGTCCGGATCGACCTGCGGCGTGGGGAGGAGGCCGTCGTGCACCGCGCGGGCGACCGGCCGGACTTCGAGATCCGGCCGGTTCCGGCGAACGGGGACGGCACGCCATGGGGGATGCCGTGACGTCGTGACCGGCCATGCGCGAGAGTGTTCCTGTACTTCCTCCGGACGACAGGAGCACAGATGTCCCAGCCACCGCAGCCGGGCGAGCCCGAAGGCCAGACGCCCGACCCCGGGGCTCCGCAGGGGCAGCCGTACCCCCAGCAGCAGTATCAGCAGCCCTACCCGCAGCAGCATCCGCAGCAGCAGGGCTGGTACGGGCCTCCGCAACAGCCGCCGCCCTCGTCGAACAAGACGGCGCTCTGGGTCGGGCTGGGGGTGCTGGGGCTCGTCGTGGTGGTCGCCGTCGTGGCGATCACCGGATTCGTGGCGCCGGGCTTCTTCCTCTCGGACTCGAAGAGCGAGGCCCCGGTCGCGGCGCCGTCTTCGGCTCCGCCGTCGAGCGCGCAGGACACGACTGCGGAGAGCCCGGTGGGGGTCCCGGCAAGCCGCATGGACCTGCCGAAACGCGCGACGCCGCTGGCCGATCCGGCGAACTGCGCCTACCCGGCGGATGCCACCGGTTCGGTGCCGAAGAAGGCGAACCCGCCCGCGGCGGGCCCGACCCCCGCGACCGGCACGATGGCCGTCACGGTCAAGACGACCGCGGGCGATATCGGGCTGACGCTCGACCGCGGGCTCGCGCCGTGCACCGTGGCGAGCTTTCTTTCGCTGGCGCAGCAGGGTTATTACGACGGCACCTCGTGTCACCGGCTCGGTACCTCCGGCTTGCAGATGCTCCAGTGCGGCGACCCGGAAGCCTCCGGGATGGGCGGACCGGGCTACAACGTCCCGGACGAGGCCTTCCCCGAGGTCAGGTACGGCCGGGGCATTCTCGCCATGGCCAAGCGGCAGACGCCGAACTCGGGCGGCAGCCAGTTCTTCATGGTCTACGGCGCGGCGGAACTGCCGCCGGACTACACGGTGTTCGGGAGCATCTCGGACCCCGGTCTGCAGACGCTGGACAAGGTCGCGCGTGCTGGGGTGGACGACGCGAAGGGTCCTGGTGACGGAACGGGGCCGCCGCGGATCCCGGTGACGTTCCAGTCGATCGCGGTGGGCTGACCGCGGTTGCCGGAAGGTCCGTGAAGGCCTCCTTGAGGGACCCAGGGTCCCTCAAGGAGGCCTTCACGGACTTCG
>NZ_JBIUAQ010000045.1:0-66780 GCF_044547565.1 Amycolatopsis sp. NPDC052450
GGGGCCCCCACGGGGCGGGGTCTCCGGAGGTGGGGGTGGTTTATGGGGGGGTTCTTTGGCTTGGGGGGGGGGGGTTGTTTTGGGCCCTTTCACCGACCAAACCCCCCCCCGCTCGGTTGTGCCTGGGCGACCTCACGACCCGCGCCTTATCGCCGCTGACCTGCGGAAAGAGAGCAAGGGACCTTTGCTGTCACCTGGCGGCGATAGCAAAGGTCCCTTGCTCACCCGCGGGTCAGCGGTCAGGCGTTGAGTTCGTTCAGTTCTTCCAGTGAGGTCGGCACGTGGAAGGGCGGCGTGCTGGTGCCCATGATGCGGTAGCGGTCCCACGGGTCCGGGTCGGAGAGTTCGCCCTTCGCGCTGTACTCGCCCGCGCGGATCTCGACGGAGGTCTTCTTACCGCCGGCGGCCGCGGACACCTGCTCGTTCGTGGCCACGCGGCCGTACCAGCGGTAGTACCCGTCGATGGGCTGGAAGTAGCCCCGCAGGTCGACCGTCGTGGCGATCTCGGTTCCGTCGATCACGAGGACCGCTTCGCCGGAGTAGCCGTCTTCGTCGTGCTCGCTCATTGCCCCTCCGCCTGCTTTTCCTGGGTCTTCCGCATTTGGACGACCTTGTTCTCTTCGAGCGGCAGATTGGGATCGATGACGATGCCCTGCTGCCGGGAGAGGCCGTCGATCGCGGCCCAGATGATCTGTGTCAGGTATTCGACGACGCTGTCGCGGCCCATCGAGCGCCGGTCCAGCCACCATTCGCCGGTGCTCTGCACCATGCCGACGATGCCGTGCGCCCACGGTTCGGCGGCGCCGGAGTCCATGTTGAACATCCGCATGTAGTCGCCGAGCAGCGCGGTGAGCGCGGTGGCGATCAGTTCCTTGTCCTCGGCGACGACGTCGGATTTGACGACCACCTTCTCCTGGAGGCCGCCGCGTGCGAGCAGGCGGTACAGGTTCGGGTGCTCTTCGATGACGCTGAAGAACGCGTCGAGCGCCATCCGGATCCGGGGGACCGGGGCAAGCTCGGAGTTGATGGCCGGGATCAGCCGCTGGAAGAGGATCTCCGTGCCGCGCTGCCCGAGCGCGACGTACAGATCCGCCTTGTCGTCGAAGTGCCTGTACAACACGGGTTTCGTGACGCCCGCTTCGGCGGCGACGTCTTCCATGCCGAGGTCCGGCCCGTGCGTGTCGAGCGCGCGGAGGGCCGCTTCGACGAACTCCGCTCGGCGCGCGATCCGGTGTTTGCGCCAGCGGTCGCGACGGGCGTCGCCCGTGTCGGCCTCACCCGCGGTGGGGTGCTTGCTCGACTGCTTGCTGTTGCGCTTGACACGTTCGATCACCCCAGTCATGCTACCAGAGGTAACTGTTACCGCGAGTTACAGATAGGGGTGTGTCGGCAATGACGCGGGCGCTGAAGGAAACAGACCGGGAGAAGACAGCCGAGCGGCTGCTCAAGTCCTCCGCAAACAAGTTCTACGACCCCGACGTCGACATCGACTGGAACGCTCCGCTCGTGGAGGGGAAGCGCTTCATCCCGGCACATCGCTCTTCGCTCTACGGCACCGAGCTGTGGGATTCGCTGTCCGAAGAGCAGCGCATCGAGCTCGGCAAGCACGAGGTCGCGAGCGTCGCCACCACAGGACTGTGGTTCGAAATCCTCCTGATGCAGATGCTGCTCAAGGAGGTCTACGAGCAAGACCCCACCAGCTCGCACGCCCAGTACGCGCTGACCGAGATCGCGGACGAATGCCGTCACTCGACGATGTTCGCGCGGATGGCCTCGCGGATCGGCTGCCCGTCCTACGGGCCGGTGCCCTGGCTGCGGCGGCTGGCGAAACTGATGCCATCGATCAGCTACGGCCCCGCGCGGTACGGCGCGATCCTCGTCGCCGAAGAGGTCCTCGACCGGCTTCAGCGCGAGCAGATGAACGACCCGGACATCCAGCCGCTGGTGCGCATGGTGAACCGGATCCACGTGCTCGAGGAAGCCCGGCATGTCACCTTCGCCCGCGAAGAGGTCACTCGCGGAATGGCGAAACTGTCGAAGAAGGAAATCCTCTACCAGCAGTTCATCATCGCGGTCATTTCGTACTTCGTGACGCGGGCCTTCATCAACCCGAACGTCTACAAGGCCGTCGGTATCCGGCCGCGCGACGGCGTCGAAGCCGCGCTGAACAACCCCAACTGGCGCGAAAGCATCCAGTGGGCCGGCGAGAAGATCATGCCGTTCCTGCAGGAATCCGGTCTGGTCGGCAAGCCGGGCATGTACTTCTGGCGCAAGTCCTTCCTGCTGCCGGGGAAGCGATGAAGAGCGTCAAGCAGCGTGACGCCGTCTCGTGGGACCCGTCGCGGGAACACCGGTTCGTGACCGGCGACGGCACCGCGCTGCACGTCGAGATGAGTGGTCCGGCCGACTCCGAACTCACCCTGGTACTCGTGCACGGCTGGACCCAGGACCACCGGACCTGGGACGGCGTGGCGTCGCGGCTCGGCGACTCCGTGCGGATCCTGCGCTACGACCTGCGCGGTCACGGCGGTTCCGCGCCGGCGAAACCGGGGACGGCCACGATCCCGACCCTCGCCGACGACCTCGCCGAACTGATCGAGGACCGCGTCCCGAACGGTCCGCTCGTGCTCGCCGGGCACTCCATGGGCGGCATGACGATCATGGAACTTTCCCGCAGGAATCCCGATCTGGTGGACCGGCGCGTCGCAGGGGTCGCGTTCGTCGCCACATCGTCCGGTGAGATGGACCGGATCACCCTCGGCCTGCCGGGGATCGCCGGCAGCGGCGCGGCGAGGTTCGAACGGAGGCTCGCGAAGCTGCTCGCGAAGAACCGCCGGGATGCCTTGCCGTTGCCGCTGTCGGTGGTGCGGCCCGGCGCGCGGCTGCTCGTCTTCGGGCGGCGGCCTCAGCGGGCCGACGTGGACTCGGTCGCCGAACAGTTGCTGTGCGCGCATCCGGCGAGCGTCGCCGGATTCCAGGACGCGATCTCCCGGCACGACTGCCGGGTCACGCTGGCCGCGCTGCAGGGCAAACCGGTGATCGTGCTGGCGGGGGAGCGGGACAGGCTCTGCCCGCCTCCGCACGCCAAGGTCATCGCCGACGCGCTGCCGGAGGCCGAATTCGTGCGCTACCCGGGGGCCGGGCACATGCTGCCGCAGGAACGAACGCAAGAGGTTTCGGACCGCATCGCGGCACTCGTCCGCCGCGCCGCGAGGGTCTGAAAGCGGGAGCAAGGGACCTTTGCTATCGCTCCTCTCGACATTGAGAGAAGCGGTAGCAAAGGTCCCTTGCTCTCTTTTTGCAGCTCAGGGTTCGGGTGGGGCGCTTGAGGATGTCGCGAAAGCCACTTTCGGGACGTCAGGCGTCGCGAAAGTGGCTTTCGCGACGCACCGGTGCGGCCGGCGAGAGCAAAGGTCCCTTGCTCTCCTCAGAGGCCCGTGTAGCCGGTTTCCAGGAGGCGGACGCCCGCCTCCCGATAGGCATCCTGGTCGTCGATGGCGATCGTGGCCAGCCCGTCGACGTAGCGGTTGAACATGCAGAAAGCGGCCGCGATCAGGACGGTGTCGTGGATTTCGACGTCCGTCGCGCCCTCCGCGCGGGCGGTCTCGATCAGCTCTTCGCTCACGGATTTCCCGCTTTCGCGGACTGCGAGCGCGACGTGCAGAAGCGACCGCACCTTCGACGGCACGGGTGCGCCGTCGATGTCCTTCCAAGCCGCTTCGACGACCGGCATGCCCCCTTCGAGCGCTTCGGCGGCGACCGCGCCGTGACTGCGTGAGCAGAACGTGCAGTCGTTGCCGCGCGAGACGACCGCGGCGATCAGTTCCCGCTCGCCGACGCTGAGGCTGCTCGGGCCGCGAAGCAGGACCTCGGCGAGTTGCCCGAGCGGAGCCGCCGTCTCCGGCCGGTAGGCGAACAGGGCGGTGATGCCGGGCAGGTTCTCGTCGAGCGCGATGTGGGGCATGGTGACTCCTCGCGGATCGGGACGCGGTCGCTTGATTCATAGCCGAACCGCGGCTCTGCCCGGTGCCGCTGGATGGTCCAAGGTGCCGCCTGGATGGTCCAAAGCGAGAGCAAAGGTCCCTTGCTCTCGCCGGAGGCGCTAGCGTGATCTCGCAACGCTGCTTTCGACTGGGGAGTTGGAACGATGAAACAGCGCGGATCCATCCTGTCCGTTTTCACCCTCACCCTCGCCGTTGTCCTCGGCGCCGCCCTGCTCACCGGCATCGGCGGCGACACCACCGAAGCCGGGAGCGACGCGGAGTTCGCCGGCGCCGGCCGGGTCGTCATCCGTGACGCCTCGATGGTGCTCACGATGGACCCGAGTCTCGGCGAAGGACCGCTCGGCGCCCTCGCCGACGCCGATGTCGTGCTGGAGGGCACGAAGATCGAACAGGTCGGCAAGGACCTCGACGCGGGCTCCGCGAAGGTCGTCGACGGCCGCGGCAAGATCGTGCTGCCCGGATTCGTCGACCTGCACAACCACCTGTGGCAGTCGCTCATCCGCGGCTGCGCGGCCGACAAGGAACTCATCGGCTGGCTCGGCAAATGCGTCATCCCGTTGTACCGCGCGCCGGTGACCGACGCGGACGCGTACGCGGGCACGAAACTCGCGGCCGCCGACGTCGTGTCGACCGGCATCACCACGGTCACCGACTGGTCGCACGCGTTCAACATCGACTTCGCCAAGGGCGGTCTCCGCGCGCTCGGCGAGTCGAAGCTGCGGTTCCTCTACTCGTACAACGGCACCACCGATCCCGCACTGCAGAACGAGATCCGCCGGGTGAAGCGCGAGGTCATCGATCCGAATCCGTTGGCGCGCTTGCAGATCGGCACGCATCCGTCCACCGGGAACTTCCCGAGCGTCGACGCTTCGGAGAAGCTCGCGCGTGAACTCGGCGTCGCGCTGAACGTGCATCTGCTCGAATCGAAGGCCGACCTGACCGCGGGGCAGATGGACGCGCTCCGGCGGGCGAACGCGCTGCACCCCGGGCTGGTGGCGAACCACGTCATCCAGGCCACCGACGCCGACCTCGACGAACTCGCGGCCGCGGGGGTCGGCGTGGTGCACAACCCGCTGTCGAACATGCGGCTCGCGTCGGGGGTGATCCGGCTGCCGGAGATGAAGAAGCGGTCGATGAAGGTCGGGCTCGGCCTCGACGGCGGCACCAACGACACGAGCGACATGTTCAACGTGATGCGCGCGGCCGTCGGCCTGCAGCGGGCGACCAGGACGGATCCGGCGGTCTACCCGACCACGGCGGACGTGCTCCGGATGGCGACGCTCGGCGGCGCGGAAGCGCTCGGGATGGACAAGGAGATCGGGTCGCTGACGCCGGGCAAGCGGGCGGATCTCCAGCTGGTCGACGCCCAGGCGGTCAACTTCGCGCCGAAGGTGGACTGGGTGAATCAGCTGGTCTTCAACACCCAGCCCGCGAACGTCTCGTGGGTGTTCGTCGACGGCCGCGCCCTCAAGCGCGAAGGACGCGTTGTCGGGATCGACACCGCGAAGGTCGTCGCCGACGCCCAGCTCGCCGCCGACCGCCTGAAGAAGCTCCTGCCCCAGTGACCAGTGACCCCACGCAATTCGTCACCTACTTGCGATCGGGATGAACGCAAGTAGGTGACGAATTGCGGGTCAGTGCTGCAGCGGGAAGCCGCCGCCGATCCCTCGCCAGGCGAGGTTGGCGGTGAGGGCGACGGCCTCTTCGCGGCTCATCGACTTGTGGTGCGCCAGCCAGAACCGCGCGCTGACCTGCGAGAGTCCCACGAGGCCGACCGCGAGCAGCCGTGCCTTGTCCTCGTCGAGGCCCGCGTCGGCGGTGATGGTCTCGGTGATCGCGTCGACGCTGGCCGACGTCGCCCGGTCCACCGCCTCCTGCACGGCGGGCTCGCCGCGAAGGTCGGACTCGAAGACCATCCGGAACGCGCCCGCGTCGTTGTTGACGAAGTCGAAGAACGCGCCGACGGTCGCCGGCACGCGCTGCTTGTTGTCCGTCGTGGAGTCGAGCGCGTCCTTGACCCGCCGCACCAGTTCGTCGACGTGGCTCTCCAGCAGCGCGATGTAGAGGTCGAGCTTGCCGGGGAAGTGCTGGTAGAGGACCGGCTTGCTGACCCCGGCCTCTTCGGCGATCTCGTCCATCGCGGCGGCGTGGTAACCGTTCGCGGCGAACACCCGCTGAGCGGCGGCCAGCAGCTGGGCGCGGCGTTCCGTTCTGGGCAGGCGGACACCTCGTGCCTGCAGTCGCGCCATTTCTGTCATCGTTCCTCCAGTTCGAGGCACTCGTCTCCGCCGAGAACGCATCAGCCTTGTTCGAGGCGATCCTTACCGCCGAGAACTCGTCAGCGCAGTCGAGCGGGCTCCGCCGGGCGGGGTCACCGCCGCGTGAAGTGACCTCGAGATTACTCGCCGGTACAGCCGGACCGCCAAGGGTCGGGCATCCTTGGTGCTGTGTCTTCTCCAGTTTCCCGTGCCGCCGGGGGCCGCCCGCCGTTGACCCACGTACCGCTGTCGCGCAGGTCGTTGCCGTCGCTGGACCCCGCGCCGCCGCCGTGGCCCGGGGAAACAATAGGTGTCGGCGGGGTGAAATTGCACATCCGCCGGACCCCGGGCGGTCCGGAGACGGCCGTCTACGTCCACGGGCTCGGCGGCTCGTCCACGAATTGGACCGATCTCGCCGCCCTCCTGGCGCCCCAAGCGGCAGGTACTTCGGTCGATCTGCCGGGGTTCGGCTACTCGGAGCCGCCCGACGCTTTCGACTTCAGCCTCGACGCGCACGCCGAGATCGTCGCGAGCCACATCGAGAGCCTCGACGGCGGGCCGGTGCACCTGTTCGGCAACTCGATGGGTGGAGCGGTCGCGCTGCTCGTCGCGGCCCGGCATCCGGAACTGGTGAAGACGCTGACGCTGATCTCGCCGGCGATGCCGGATCTCCGTCCCAGCATGAAGCGGTTGTCCGATCCGCGGATGGCGTTCGCGTATCTGCCGCTGATCGGCCCGCGGGTGCGCCGTCAGCTGGCCGCGCTGGGTCCACGCGAACGCGCCATGCAGGTCATCAAGCTCTGCTTCGCCGACCCGGGCCGCTTCGCTGAAAGCAGGCTGGACGAGCTTGAAGAGGAGCACAGCGCTCGCGCCGCCTTCGCCTGGGCCGCCCCCGCGCTCGCTCGCAGCACGTTCGGCATCTTCCGGACGTGGTCCGCGCGCGGTCCCGCGTCGTTGTGGGCCGTCGCGCCGAACGTCGCCGCGCCGACACTTGTCGTCTGGGGGCAGCACGACCGGGTGATCTCCGTCCGGCGCGCGGAGCGCACCGCTCGGCTACTTCCGCACGCCCGGTTGCTCGTTCTCCCCCGAACCGGCCACGTGGCGCAGATGGAACGCCCGAATGTCGTAGCGCGGGCCGTTTTGGGCATGTGGGAATCGGTCGAATCGGGCAGCTGGTAGCCCACTCGGGTGGGCAGGACACGCCGCGCGAAGCGCCGGTCGCTCACAACATCACAGTTCGGTTATGGCACCCTGGTTCCCGTGGACCGGGTTAAGCAAGGCGCGCAGGGCGAAGGACGGCGGTCTCAGTACTCCGCCTCCGGTCGTCGTTCGCCGCGTACCCAGCCTCGGACGTCCGACGCGCCGCGCACCGGCCAGTACCGGCCGACACCGCCGCCCTCGCAGCGGCTCGACGAGGACCGCTACCGCCCCGGCGGCCGCCGGACCAGCGCCCAGCCGCTCAGCGCGTCCTGGAAGCCGCACGAGCCCGGCACCGCCAAGTCCAAGGCGCGCAAGAGCAAGGGCGGCATCGGCCACTTCGCCAAGACCTACGGCTGGCGCGTGTACGCGCTGCCGATCCTCGTGGTGATCACCGCGCTGGTCGTGTTCAACACCGCCACCGGTCCGCCCGAGCCGATCCCCACGGACGGGGCGAGCCTCGCTTCGGCCGATGGATCCGACGGCTCCGCCGGCAACGGCGGCGAGCCGGGCGCGGGTGTCGACGGGGGCGGCGACGTCCTCCCGGAGAATCCGGCCAAACCGGTCGATCTCAAGATCCCGACCGCGGATCTGCCCAAGGGCGACCCGTTCACCGAGTCCGGTCAGGGCACCTATCACGTGGTGCCGGGCAAGGGGGAGAAGGTCGGGACGGGACAGCTGTTCACCTACACCGTCGAGGTCGAGGACGGTATCGATCCGGTCAGCTATGGCGGTGACGACAGCTTCGCCGTGATGGTGGAGGGCACGCTGTCCAACGCCAAGAGCTGGACGTGGGACGGCAAGAAGGCGCTCCAGCGGGTCGACGCGAGCTACCCGAACCCCAGCTTCCGGGTGAGTCTCACCACACCGAACACGACGCATCGCGCGGACGTCTGCATGTTCCAGATCACCTACGAGACCTCGTGCTACCGGTCGAGTTTCGACAAGCGCGTGGTGATCAACCTCGCCCGCTGGGTGCGCGGAGCGATGGCGTTCGAGAGCGACATGGTCGGGTATCGCCAGTACGCGATCAACCACGAGGTCGGGCACGCTCTCGGCGGAAAGCACGTGGGCTGCCAGGTCAACGGCGGGATCGCGCCGGTGATGATGCAGCAGACGTTCGGCGTCTCCAACGACTTCGTGGCGCAGCTGAACAATCTCCCCGGCGGTGACCGCGGGAAGGTGCCCGCGGACGGCAAGGTCTGCAAACCCGGCTCCTGGCCGAACCAGACACCCTAGTCCCGCCATCCCATCTGCTGGAATTTCCCAGGATCTGAAACAGGGGAAGTCGTTTCCGCCTGTCGGTGTTGTAGATACTGGGATGCGACCGCGATCCACGCGAGATGGAGGACCCGATGTCAGGCACGCTGCCGCCGCTCGTTGAGCCGGCCGCCGAGCTCACCAAGGAAGAGGTGGCCCGGTACAGCCGTCACCTGATCATCCCGGACGTCGGGATGACCGGGCAGAAGCGGCTGAAGAACGCCAAGGTGCTGGTCATCGGTGCCGGCGGCCTCGGCAGCCCGGCGCTGCTGTACCTGGCCGCGGCCGGGGTCGGCACGCTCGGCATCGTCGACTTCGACGAGGTCGACGAATCGAATCTGCACCGCCAGGTCATCCACGGCCAGTCCGACATCGGCAAGCTCAAGGCGGCGTCCGCGCAGGAGTCGCTCGCCGAGATCAACCCGTTCGTCAAGGTGCACCTGCACACCGACCGGCTCGAGTCGTCCAACGCGCTGGAGCTGTTCGAGCAGTACGACCTGATCCTCGACGGCACCGACAACTTCGCGACGCGCTACCTGGTCAACGACGCCGCCGTGCTCACCGGCAAGCCCTACGTGTGGGGCTCGATCTACCGGTTCGAGGGGCAGGCGAGCGTGTTCTGGGAGAACGCGCCGAACGGCAAGGGGCTCAACTACCGCGACCTCTACCCCGAGCCGCCGCCGCCCGGCATGGTGCCGTCGTGCGCCGAGGGCGGGGTGCTGGGCGTGCTGTGCGCGTCGATCGGCTCGATCATGGTGAACGAGGCGATCAAGCTGATCACCGGCATCGGTGAGCCGCTGCTGGGCAGGCTCGTCAGCTACGACGCGCTCGAGATGAAGTATCGCGAGGTCAAGATCCGCAAGGATCCGGAGACCCCGAAGATCACCGAGCTCATCGACTACGAAGCCTTCTGTGGCGTCGTGTCCGACGAAGCAGCTTCGGCCGCTTCGGGGCACACGATCACGCCGGCGGAGCTCAAGGCCAAGTTCGACAACGGCGACAACTTCGCCCTCATCGACGTCCGCGAGCCGCACGAGTACGAGATCGTGAACATCAAGGGCGCGACGCTCATCCCGAAGGACAAGATCCTCTCGGGCGAGGCGCTGTCGGAATTGCCGCAGGACAAGCCGATCGTGCTGCACTGCAAGTCGGGCGCGCGTTCGGCGGAGGCACTCGCGGCGCTGCACCAGGCCGGGTTCAAGGACGCGACCCACCTCGGCGGCGGCGTGCTTGCCTGGGCGCGGCAGATCGACCAGAGCCTGCCGACTTACTGAGGGTTTTTGCTGGGCCTGGGGTGCGGGCGATAGCAAAGGTCCCCTGCTCACTTCTTGCCGATGCCGTGAGGGCCTCCTTCCCTACCCTGAAGGTAGTGAAGGAGGCCTTCACGGACTCTGGTTCCCTCAAGGGGGCCTTCACGGACCGGACCCGCCCGCGAAGATCGCCCGCACGAAGGTCGTGAATCCCGCAACGACGTCCTTCCGGTTCCCGTGGGGCGACTTCGGGACGGCGGCGATGATCTCGGCGTCGGTCAGCGGATGGGTCTTCGCGGCCAGTTCGCGCAGTTCCTCGGGTTTCCAGTTGTGGTTGCCCGCGACGTGCACCGAAAGCGTGCCGCGCCGCTGGATGAACTCGATGCGGTCCGCGTTCCGCCGGAGGAACTCGCCGTCGCCGACTTGGGCACACGTCGCGTTCGAGAGGCGCCAGGTGGTCTTCACCGACGTCTCGCAGTTGTCGACGGCGTCGGTCGCGAAGGTCCAGACGGGCGAGATCCACAGTTGGGGCGCGTACTCGACGATCAGCGCTCCGGAGTCTTCGGTCGTTTTGGTCGGGAGCCGTCGAGGACCGAGGTCGGCCGCGAGGGTGCGGTCGCGCGGAACACCGGTCACGGCCAGCCGCCGGGTGGCGGTGTCTTCGGGCAGGGCCGCGGGAACGGCGATCCCGCCCGCGATCAGCGCGATCAGGAGGAGCCCGGCGATGGCCCGGATCCGGAGGTCGTACGCGAACAGCCCCGCGACGAGCAGCACCGGCACCCCGAGGAACGGCACCGCGAACCAGGAATCGAACGCCTCCGCCACCTCCACCACGAAGATCGCGCCGAGAACGCCGGAAATCCCGGTCGCGAAGGCCCACACCAGCCGGGGCCAGGGTTTCGCGACGGCAGGAAAGGCTTCCGGCGCGGCGAATCCGACGAGGTAGACCACGCCGATCGACACGAGCGGTACCGGCGACGCGAGCCAGGGAGCGTGCAGGAACGCGGCGAGCGGGAGCAGCAGGCCCACGGTGCCCGCGCCCAGAGTGCCGGCCAGCCACAGAGAGCCGAGCGCGAGGGCGGTGCGCTGCGCCGTTCGGGGGATCACGGTCGAAGAATGGCAGGTCAGAAGCGATCCTGTCTTGAGTATCGCTACTCAACACCAGCGCGTCTTCTCGTTCGTGGCCCGGAAGACGGGGTAACGTCCCGAGCCGTGCGTGCCACCCTTGAAAGCCCTCCGGAACACGTCTGTTCGGCGTTCGGCGGACGTACCGGTGACGCGGAACCGCTGCCCGGCACCACCGCCTGGCGCTACAACGATCTCGTGCTCAAGCCCGTCGTGGACAAGTCGCGGACGCTGTGGACGGCGCGGGCGCTGGAGGCCATCGACGAGCCGGGGTTGCGGGTCGCGAAGCCCGTTCGGTCCAGCGACGGCCGGTGGGTGGTCGGCGGCTGGTCGGCGAACCGATTCGTGTCCGGTACGGCCGAGCACCGCTACGACGAGGTCGTGCACGCGGCGGTCAAACTGCATCGTGCGACGGCCGGGTTGCCGCGGCCGGATTTCCTGGGGCGGCGCACCGATCTCGAGGCGCTGGCCGACAAACTCGCCTGGGGTGAGGCGGACCTGTCGCTCGACGAGAACAAGGGCGGCCGCTGGTTCGAGGTGCTGGCGGGTTCCCGAAGACCGGTCAAACTGCCGGACCAGGTCGTGCACGGGGAGCTTCTCGCCGGCGTGCTGTTCGACGGCGACGCGGCCCCCGGCATCGTCGATTTCGTGCCTTACTACCGGCCGGGTGAATGGGGCGCCGCGATCGTCGCGGTCGACGCGCTGGCCTGGGGCGGCGCCACCATCGATCTTCTCGAACGCTGGGCGCATCTGCCCGAATGGCCCCAGCTTCTCCTGCGGGCGATCCTCTTCCGGCTCGCCGCCAACGCCCTCGACCCGCGGTCGACCCGGGCGGCGCACGACGGACTCCGTGCCGCCGCCCGGGACGTGAGCGCCGTGCTGTAGGTCACTCGGTGCGCAGGTTCTCCGCCTTCGCCGCCGAGCGCACGGACGGCACCGTCGACGCCGTCACCAGCAGCACCATCGCGACCGCCGCCGCGATGAGCATCCCCACCGCGGACCAGTCGACGTACAGCCCGTCCCAGAACAGCCGCCTGCCCAGCGCGGCGACCGCGATTCCGGTCGCGGTGGCGACCACGATGCCCAGCAGCAGCGGAATCCCGTTCTGCCACAACAGGGACCGGACGATCACCCGAACCGGCACGCCGGTGGCCGACAGTGCCCCGAGCGCCCGGCGCCGTTCCCGGACCTGTTCCTGGGCGAGCACCAGCAGGCTCACCCCTGCCAGCAGCAGGATGCACAACGCGCCGCCGAACAGGATGTTCCGCACGTCGTCGTACATCCGGGCCTCGTCGGAGGCCCGCTTTTCGTTGGCGGACGCCACGGCGACCTGTCCGCTGTACGGCGCCACCGAGTTCCGCACGAGTTCGACGAAGTCCGGATTCCCGGTCGTCCCACGCAGGCTCACCGTGACCGGCGCGGCGGCCAGGTCGACGCCCGCCATCGCGGCAGGCGTCGCGAGCACGTGCGGCTGGAGCTGCTCGGCGAGCCCCGACGGCTTCCCGCCGAGCGGGCGGGGCGTGGCAGGAACGGTCCACGCCCGCTCCTGCTTGTCGTTGTCGGTGAGCTTCACCGACTGTCCTTTGTGGAGAGAGGCCGGGGCGGCGAACACGTCACCGTCGCGGCATCCGGTCGCGGTGGTGACCGCTTCGATCGTGGCGCAGTCGGCGACGGCGAGCGAGGACAGCGCGCTGTCCACCCGGTTCGCGTCGACGAGCATCGAACGCATGGTCTGGAAGTCGGCCGCGCCGGGCACCGTGCGGACCGCGGCGATCGCCTGGTCGGCCACCGAGCCGTCGGCATGGACGGTGATCCGGTCGTCGGTCTTCTCCTGGTAAACGGCCGTCAGAGACACCTGGCCCGCCAACAGGCTCTGCAGCGCGATCGCCCCGGCGAGCACCACGCAGAGACCCGCGACCACTCGAGCCGGGGTCCCGCTGTCGTTCCGCAGACGGCGGATCGCGAGCTGGAACGACGGCGGCCCGCCCTTGATCCGGGTGACGACGCGCTCCAGCAGCCACGGCAGCATCGCGGGTATCCCGAGCATCAGCAGCACAGCACCGGCGATCAGCGCCATCCGGCCGAGTTCAGTCGCGACGCTGAAATCCGGTGCTATCAAAGCGATTCCGGCGACGATCGGCAGCAGCCGCCACCACAACCGGCGCTGGGGCGGGGTGGTCTCGCGGACGACTCCGAGCGGTTCGACGACCGTATGCCGTTGGGCCGCCCAAGCCGTCGCGACGGTCAGGGTGGGGACCACGAGCGCGATCAGCACCACCAGCGGCCACGGCGGCGTCAGGTCCTTCGGGTACACCCCGAACCGGAACACCTGGAAGTCCGCCACCGCGCCGCGGAAGAGCAGGAACGCCGCCGCGCCGGCGATCGAGCCCGTCACGGCGCCCACGAGGGATTCCGCCGCGGTGATCCGGTGCAGCTGCTTGAGGGACGAGCCCGCCAGCCGCAGCGCGGCGAGCCGCCGGTCACGGGCCGCGCCGCCTAGCCGGGAGACCGTCCCGACGAAGATGAACACCGGCGTGAGCAGGACGAAGAGACCGATCAGCAGCAGCGAGAGGATTCCCCGTTCGAACGGCGTTTCGTAGCCGGGAGGGGAACCGAAGGCATAGATCGCGACGCCGTTCCGCGGATTGCCCGTGCCGGCGTAGACGACGAGATCGTTCGGATTGAGCACGGCTTCCGCGTCGATGATCCCGACCGGCTTGCCGGGCAGACGGGGCCGCAGCAGGCCACTGGTGTCCGTCGTGACGAGTTCGTCGAGCTTCGGCGAAAGGAAGACCTCGCCCGGTGCGGGCAGCCGGTCGACCCCCGGCGGGATCGGCGAGTTCGGCCCGGTGGCTTGAAGATGGACGAGCGAGATCGCCTGACCGCGGAAGTCGGTCGTCGTCGCGTGGTAGTTCAGCGGTGCGACACCCGGGATCTGTTCGTACCGCGGGGAAGCGGCGTACGCCCGCTGATCGCGGTTCTCCTTGACGGTGCCCGCGGAGGCGCCGATCAGGAGGACCGCGACCGCGAGCCCGATGCCGACCGTGCTCAGGACGAGCCTGACGATCGAGCCCCGGCCGCCCCCGACGGCCAGCCGGAACCCCAGCAGCAGGTCTTCGCGCCCGGTCATCGGGTGACCACCGGCTCGCGGGTCCGGCCGTCTCGCACGATGACCTCCCGGTCGGAGTAGGCGGCCACCCGCGGTTCGTGGGTGACCAGGACGACGGCGGCGTCGGTCTGCTTCGCCGTCTCGGACAGCAGGCGCATGACCAGCTCACCGCTGAGCGTGTCCAGCGCGCCGGTCGGTTCGTCGGCGAAGATCACCGACGGTTCGGTGATCAGCGCCCTGGCCATGGCGACCCGCTGGCTCTGCCCGCCCGAAACCTGGCCGGGTGTGCTGTCGTCGGAGTCGCCGACTTCCAGCCGGTCGAGCCAGTCCCGCGCGATCCGCTCGGCGGGACGGCGTTTCATCCCGCCCAAGCGCAGCGGCAGCGCGACGTTCTCCAGGCAGGTCAGCTCCGGGACGAGCTGCCCGAACTGGAAGACGAAACCGAATTCGGTGCGGCGCAAGGCGCTGCGTTCGGCGTCGGCCATGGCCGCGAGATCACGCCCGCGGAACAGCACCTGGCCTCCGTCGGGCCGCAGGATGCCGGACAGGCAGTGCAGCAGTGTCGACTTCCCGGACCCCGAGGGCCCCATGATCGCGACGATCTCGCCGGCTTCGAGCGTCAGCCCGGCCCCGGCCAGCGCCTGATTCGGGCCGAAGGCCTTGTGCAGGCCGAGCCCGTGTAACAACGGTGTTTCCACTGTGTGGTCCCCAGATCAGCGCGTCAGCTGGCGCGCGAGGTCGTCGAGACGGGCGGCGGTGAGTTCCAGCCACCGCAGATCCGCTTCCAGGTGGAACAGCGCGTGGTCGCAGATCAGCTGGTCGGCGAGGTCGCCGTCGGTCTTGCGGGCGGTGAGCTCGCGCATGGTGCGCAGGTGGGAGCCGCGCTGGGCGTCGAGCAGATCCTGGGCACCCCGGCCGGACAGGAGTGCGAGCACGACCTTGGTGTAGAGCGTGTTCTGCAGGTAGACCGAGGGGTTTTCCGGGCTCTTCAGCCATTCCTCGACGTTGGTGACGCCCGCTTCGGTGATCGCGTAGCGCTTCCGGTCCGGACCGCCGCCCGCTTCGACGCCGTTCTCCTCGACCAGGCCGTTCTTCAAGAGCCGGTTCAGCGTCGAATAGACCTGCCCGTAGTGCAGTGGACGGTCTTGCCGGAACTGCCTGTCGTAGAGCTGTTTGAGGTCGTAACCGTGCTTGGGGCCCGCTTCGAGCAGGCCGAGCAGCGTGTTCCCGATGGACATGCGGGCGACTATACACAGTGTGTATACGCACCGTCTATACACTTCGTTCATAGTCGCAATTCGTCATCTACTTGCGGTCGTCGCCCGGGCGACGACCGCAAGTAGATGACGAATTGCGGGGGTGCGGTGACCTCACGGTGTGACGTCCATCGGCGGCGGTCAATGTCAAACGCCTGAAACATTCAGGACTTTCCAGGTAACACGGCCTACCTACCTTCAAGCGCTATCGACGCCTGGAGGAGGTGCCCGTGCCGCTCGCCGCCCCCACCGCGACCGCGGTGGACACGCACTGCCCGTACTGCGCCCTGCAGTGCGGGATGAGCCTCGACGGCGCCCGGGTCGCGCCGCGTGACTTCCCGGTCAACGCCGGCGGCCTGTGCCAGAAGGGCTGGACGTCGGGGGAGCTCCTCGCCTCGCCTTCCCGCCTGACGACGCCGCTGATCAGGGTCGACGGCGAGCTGCGGCCCGCGTCCTGGCCGCAGGCGCTCGACCTCGTCGCCCGGCGGCTCACCGAGATCCGCGCGGCCAAGGGTGCCGATTCGGTCGCCGTCTTCGGCGGCGGCGGGCTGACCAACGAGAAGGCGTACCTGCTGGGGAAGTTCGCCCGCGTCGCGCTGGGCACCTCGCAGATCGACTACAACGGCCGGTTCTGCATGTCGTCGGCGGCGGCCGCGGGGATCAAGGCGTTCGGCGCCGACCGGGGGATGCCGTTCCCGGTCACGGATCTCGCCGACGCCGACGCGGTCCTGCTCGTCGGCGCGAACCCGGCCGAGACGATGCCGCCGTTCACCCAGCACCTGAGGGGCGCGGACCTGATCGTCGTCGACCCGCGCCGCACCCCGACCGCCGAACTCGCCGGATTGCACCTCGCGCCCGCGCCGGGTACCGACCTCGCGCTCGCTCAGGGAATCCTGCACGCCGTCGTCGCCGATGGTCTGCTCGAACAGTCCTATGTGGACAATCGAACGAACGGCTTCGAGGAGCTGTGGCGCTCGGTCGCGGCCTGGTGGCCGGAGCGGGTCGAGCAGGTCACCGGGGTTTCCGCCGCGGATCAGCGCCGCGTCGCCGCCAAACTCGCCGCGGCCCGCAACGCCTACATCCTCACCGCACGCGGCACCGAGCAGCACGCCAACGGCACCGCGATGGTCAACGCCTGGATCAATCTCTCGCTCGCCCTCGGCCTGCCGGGGCGCGAGGGTTCCGGATTCGGCTGCCTGACTGGGCAGGGCAACGGCCAAGGCGGGCGTGAGCACGGGCAGAAGGCCGACCAGCTGCCCGGCTACCGCAAGATCGACGACCCCGCGGCCCGCGAGTACGTCGCCGGGGTGTGGGGTGTTCCGCCGGAATCCCTGCCGGGGCCGGGCCGCTCGGCCGTCGAGCTGCTGGAGGCGCTCGGCGGCGAAGACGGACCGAGCGCGCTGATGGTGTTCGGCAGCAACCTCGTCGTTTCCGCGCCCGGTGCGGGGAAGATCCAGGACAAGGTGTCCTCTTTGGACTTCCTGGTGGTCTCGGACCTCGTCCTGTCGGAGACCGCGGCGATGGCCGACGTCGTCCTGCCGGTCACGCAGTGGGCCGAGGAGGACGGCACGATGACCAACCTCGAAGGCCGGATCCTGCTGCGGCGCAAGGCGATCGACCCGCCGTTGGGTGCGAAGACCGATCTCTACGTGCTCTCCGAACTCGCCCGCCGGTTCGGCCAGCCCGACGGACGGTTCCCGGCGGACGCCGAGACCGTCTTCACCGAGCTCCGCCAGGCGTCCAAGGGCGGTGTCGCCGACTACTCGGGCATCACCTACGACCGGCTCCGGGACGGCGAGGCCCTCTACTGGCCCGTCCCGGCGGAATCGCATCCCGGCACGCCGCGGATGTTCCTCGACTCCTTCGCCCACCCGGACGGCCGCGCGCGGTTCGTCCCGGTGGACCACGTCGGCCCGGCCGAGCTGCCCGACGCCGAATTCCCCTTGCAGGCCACCACGGGCCGGGTCCTGCAGCACTACCAGTCCGGGGCACAGACCCGGCTGGTCAAGGAGCTGAACGACGTCGTAGCGGAGGCCTTCGTGGAAGTTCATCCCGACACCGCGGCGAGGGCGGGGCTGGCCGAGGGCGACCTCGCCGTCGTGCGCTCACGGCGCGGCGAGACCGTCGCCCGCGTCCGCTGCGTGGCGTCGCTGCGCCCCGACCTGGTGTTCCTGCCGTTCCACTTTCCCGGCGAGGGCAGGGCGAACCTGCTGACCAACCCGGCGCTCGACCCGACGAGCCGGATGCCCGAGTTCAAGGTGTGCGCGGTCGCGCTCGCCCCGGCCGAGGCCGTCGCGTGAGCCCCCGGTCGGTGGTCATCGCCGGATACGGGATGGCGGGCGCGCGGCTCGCGGACGAGATCCAGCGCCGTGATCCCGAAGGCGAACGTGTGCGGCTCACCGTCGTCGGCGCGGAGGAGCACACCGCCTACAACCGGGTGCTGCTCTCGTCGGTGGTCGCCGGGACCATGCGGCCCGAGGCCGTCCGGCTGCACGACGACGACTGGTCGTCCCGCACCCGCGCCGACCTGCGGCGCGGCGTCACCGCGACGTCGATCGACCGCGCGGAGAGGCGGATCCATCTCGACGACGGATCCACAGTGGACTACGACGCGCTCGTGCTCGCCACCGGCGCGAACCCGTGGATGCCACCGGTCGAGGGGCTCGAACCCGGCCCGGACGTGGTCGCGTTCCGCACCCTCGACGACTGCGCCCGCATCCTCGACGCCGCCAAACTGGGTGCCCCGGTCGCGGTCCTCGGCGGCGGCCTGCTCGGCCTGGAAGCCGCGCGAGGCCTCGCCGGCCGCGGAAACCTCGTCACCGTCGTGCATCCGATGCCGCACATCATGGAACGTCAGCTCGACGCGGAATCCGCACGGGTGCTGACCAGGAAGCTCGAAGAACTCGGCGTGGGCTTCCGGCTCGGCGTCGGGGCCGCGCGCTATGTCAGCGGCGACGGGCTCAAACTCGACGACGGTACGCACGTCCCCGCCGATCTCATCGTCGTCTCCACCGGTGTCCGGCCCGAGACGAAACTGGCCGTGGACGCCGGGCTGACCGTCGAGGGCGGCATCGTCGTCGACGATCTGCTGCGCACCAGCGACGGCCGGATCCACGCGATCGGTGACTGCGCGAAGCATCCGGGCGCGTTCGGCGGGCTCGTGCAGCCCGCGTGGGAACAGGCCGCCGTCGTCGCGGATCTGGTCACCGGCACCAAATCCGCGTCACGCTATCGCGGTACCCAGGCGGTGACGCGGCTCAAGGCGCGCGGCATCGACCTCACCGCGCTCGGCGAGACGATGACCGGCGCGGACGACCCGGCCGCCGAAGTACTCACCTTCAGCGACCCGGCGGGCTGCCGTTACGGCAAGCTCGTCATCCGCGAAAACCGGGTGGCCGGCGCGATCCTGCTCGGCCTGCCCGACGCGGCCGCGACGATCACGCAACTCTACGACCGGGGCACTCCGGTGCCCGAAGACCGGCTGGCGGTCCTTTTAGGACGCTCACTGCCGCCCGGGGCGCCGTCGGCGGCGAGCCCGGCCGATCTGCCCGCGTCGGCGGTCATCTGCCGCTGCAACGCGGTGACCAAGGGGCGGCTCGTCGAAGCGTGGCGCGGCGGCGCCACCGACGTCCCGGCCCTCGCCGGGGCGACCCGCGCGACGACCGGCTGCGGCGGCTGCAAGGACGCCGTCGGCGGGGTCGCGAAATGGCTGGCCGCCCAGTGAACCCGAACGCATCCACCAAGGAGGACCTCATGCACGCTCGTGGCAAGCGCTGGATCGAGCACTGGGATCCGGAGAACGAGCGGTTCTGGGAGGAGACCGGGAAGAAGATCGCCCGGCGGAACCTCTGGTTCTCCATCCTGGCCGAGCACATCGGCTTCTCCGTCTGGACACTGTGGTCGGTCATGGTCCTGTTCATGGGACCGCAGTACGGTTTCTCGGCCGCGGACAAGTTCCTGCTGGTCTCGACGCCGACGCTGATCGGCGCGCTGATGCGGCCGCTGTACACCTTCGCGGTGGCGCGGTTCGGCGGCCGGAACTGGACGATCGTCAGCGCGCTGCTGTTGCTGGCGCCGACGATCCTGGCGGCGATCGCGATGCAACCGGGCACCTCGCTCGGCACGTTCCTGCTGATCGCCGCGCTCGGCGGGGTCGGCGGCGGGAACTTCGCGTCGTCGATGACCAACATCAACGCGTTCTACCCCGAGAAGCACAAGGGCTGGGCGCTCGGGCTCAACGCGGGCGGCGGAAACCTCGGCGTGGCGGCGATCCAGCTGATCGGGCTACTGGTGATCGGGACCGTCGGCGCGACCGCGCCCCGGGTGGTGCTGGCGATCTACATCCCGCTCATCGTGGTCGCGGCGGTCTGCGCGTACTTCTACATGGACAACCTCGCCTCGATGAAGGGCGACACCAAGGCGATGCGCGAGGTCGTCAAGGATCCGCACACCTGGGTGATGTCGTTCCTCTACGTCGGCACGTTCGGTTCGTTCATCGGGTACAGCTTCGCCTTCGGCCTGGTGCTGCAGAACCAGTTCGGCCGCACGCCGCTGCAGGCGGCCGCGGTGACGTTCCTCGGCCCGCTGCTCGGCTCGTTCTCGCGGCCGACGGGCGGCTGGCTGGCCGACCGGATCGGCGGCGGCAAGATCACCTTCGTGACATTCGTCGGCATGGCCGCGGCGACCGTGGTGCTGATCCTGGCGTCGACGTCGAACTCGCTGGCGTTGTTCACCGTCGCGTTCATCGTGCTGTTCGTGCTCACCGGCATCGGCAACGGCTCGACGTACAAGATGATCCCGGCGATCTTCCGCGCCAAGGCGAAGGTCGCGATCAGCGAGGGCGCCGACGAGACGCTGGAGATGCTCAAGGCACGCAAGCTTTCCGGAGCCTTGATCGGGCTGGCCGGGGCGATCGGCGCGCTCGGCGGGCTGTTCATCAACCTGGCGTTCCGGCAGTCGTTCGCGGACACGAAGAGCGGGGTGCCGGCGTTCGTCGCCTTCCTCGTCTTCTACGGGCTGTGCTTCGCCGTCACGTGGGCGGTGTACCTGCGCAAGCAGCAGTCGGAGGTGACGAGCGTCCGGGGTCTGGCGCTCGCCGGAGCGGAGGTCTGATGCGGAAACTCGTCGTCGCGGGACATGGCATGGTCGCGCACCGGCTCGTCGAAGCGGTGCGCGCGGAGGACAAGACCGGCGAATGGCAGATCGTGGTACTCGCCGAGGAGGCGCGGCCCGCCTACGATCGCGTCGCTCTGACGTCCTATGTGGACACTTGGGATCCGGCTTCCCTCGCTCTCGATGGAGCGGACTACGCGGAGGACCCGCTGGTCGAGCTGCGGCTCGGCGACGCGGTGGTTTCGGTGGACCGGAACCGCAAGGTCGTCGTCACCGAGGCCGGCCACGAGCAGCCGTACGACGCGCTCGTCCTCGCGACCGGTTCGCGGCCGTTCGTCCCGCCGGTGCCGGGACACGATCTTCCGGGCTGCTTCGTCTACCGGACGATCGAGGACCTCGACGCGATCCGCGAAGCCGCTCAGCGGCCCGGGCGCGGACGTCGTTCGGCGGTCGTCATCGGTGGCGGACTCCTGGGCCTCGAAGCCGCGAAGGCGTTGCGGGACATGGGTCTCTCGCCGCATGTGGTCGAGATGGCGCCGCGCCTGATGCCGCTGCAGGTCGACGAGGGCGGCGGTGGCCTGCTCCGGCGGCTGATCACCGACCTCGACGTGACCGTCCACACGGGAACGTCGACCGACGCCATCGAGCCGGACGGCGAGCGCTACCTCGCGAAGCTCGGCAACGGTACGGAACTCGACGTCGATCTCGTGGTCTTCTCCGCGGGCATCCGGCCGCGGGACGATCTGGCGCGTTCGTCCGGGCTGGAGGTCGGCGCGCGGGGCGGCATCCTGGTCGACGACACCTGCCGGACGTCCGACCCGGCGGTGTACGCGATCGGCGAATGCGCGGCCGTCGACGGCAAGGTGTACGGCATCGTGGCACCGGGGTACGCGATGGCGGAGATCGTCGCGGCGCGGCTGACCGGCGGCGAGGGCACGTTCCCCGAGCCGGACATGTCGACGAAGCTCAAGCTCATGGGTGTCGACGTCGCCAGCTTCGGCGACGCGCACGCGGCGACGGAGGGCGCGCTGGAGGTGGCGTTCAACGACGCCGTCGCCGGGACGTACAAGAAGCTCGTCATCTCGGACGACTCGAAGACGTTGCTGGGCGGGGTCCTCGTCGGTGACGCGAGCGAGTTCAACACCCTGCGCGCGATGGTCGGCAGGCCGCTGCCCGCCGAACCCGGCGCGATCCTCGCCCCGGCCGGTGGCGGGTCGGCGGTCGGGGTCGACGCGCTGCCCGACGCGGCGCAGATCTGTTCCTGCAACGCGGTTTCCAAGGGCGCGATCACGCACGCGATCACCGAAGAGGGCTGCGATTCGGTCGCCAAGATCAAGGGCTGCACGCGGGCGGGCACGGCCTGCGGATCGTGTGTCCCGCTGCTGGGCAAGCTGCTGACGGCTTGCGGTGTCGAGCAGTCGAAGGCGCTGTGCGAGCACTTCCCGCAGTCACGCGCGGAGCTGTTCCAGATCCTCCAGGCCACGCGGATCACCACGTTCAGCGAGATGATCGACCGCTACGGCACCGGAACCGGCTGCGCCATCTGCAAACCGGCGATCGCGTCCATTCTGGCCACGCTGGGCAACGGGCACATCCTCGCCGGCGAGCAGGCGACGCTGCAGGACACCAACGACAAGTTCCTCGCGAACCTGCAGCGCAACGGGACGTACTCGGTCGTCCCGCGGATCCCCGGCGGCGAGGTCACGCCGGAGAAGCTCATGGTGATCGCGCAGGTGGCGATGGATTTCGGGCTGTACACCAAGATCACCGGCGGACAACGGATCGACCTGTTCGGCGCCACCGTCGACCAGCTCCCGCTGATCTGGCGGCGGCTCGTCGACGCCGGATTCGAGTCGGGACACGCGTACGGGAAGTCGTTGCGCACGGTGAAGTCGTGCGTCGGTTCGACGTGGTGCCGCTACGGCGTGCAGGACAGCGTCGGGCTGGCGATCGAGTTGGAGCTGCGCTACCGCGGCCTGCGCTCGCCGCACAAGCTGAAGTCCGCGGTTTCGGGCTGCGCGCGGGAATGCGCCGAGGCACGGAGCAAGGACTTCGGCGTCATCGCGACCGACAAGGGCTGGAACCTCTACGTCGGCGGCAACGGCGGCGCGACCCCGCGGCACGCGGATCTGCTCGTGTCCGAAGTGGACACGGAGACACTGATCCGCACGATCGACCGGTTCCTGATGTTCTACGTCCGCACGGCCGACCGCCTGCAACGCACCGCGCCGTGGGTCGAGGAGATGGAAGGCGGGCTCGACCACCTGCGCGCGGTGATCGTCGACGACAAGCTCGGCATCTGCGAAGACCTCGACGCGGCGATGGCCAAGCATGTCGGCGACTACGCCGACGAGTGGCGCGGCGTGCTGGAGGACCCGGAGAAGCTGGCGAAGTTCAGCTCGTTCGTCAACGCGCCGGGGACGCCGGATCCGACGATCTCGTTCCGCACCGAACGCGACCAGAAGGTGCCCGTGCTGCTGGGAATCCCGGAGGTGAAACAGTGACGACCTCGATCGAGCGCACCTGGACCGCCGTCTGCGCGGCGGGCGCGGTCCCCGAATGGTCCGGTGTCGCCGCCCTGCTCGACGGCGGCGTGCAGGTGGCGATCTTCCGGCTGCCCGGCGACCGGTGGTACGCACTGTCCAACATGGACCCGGTCAGCGGCGCCGCGGTGCTTTCGCGGGGGATCGTCGGTGACGCGGGCGGAGTCCCCGTGGTGGCGTCGCCGGTGTACAAGGAACGCTTCGACCTGCGGACCGGCACCTGCCTCGACGCCGAGGGTGTCTCGGTCGAGGCGTACCGGGTGCGGGTCTCCGGGGGAGTGGTGGAGGTGGAGTTCTCGCCGTGACAGAAGTCCTTCCCCTGGCGGGATTCGTCATCGGGATCACGGCGGCGCGGCGGGCTGACGAGCTCGGCGCGCTGTTCGTGCGTAAGGGTGCGACCGTGCGCTACGGTCCGGCCATCCGGATCGTGCCGCTCGCCGACGACACCGAACTGCGCGCGGCGACCATGCGGTTGCTGGAAGACCGCGTCGACGTCGTCGTCGCGACGACCGGGATCGGTTTCCGCGGCTGGGTCGAGGCGGCCGAAGGCTGGGGGCTGGGGGAGGAGTTGCTGGAGAGTCTGGGGAGTTCGGCGCTGCTCGCACGCGGCCCGAAGGCCAAAGGGGCGATCCGCGCGGCCGGGCTTTCGGAGGACTACTCGCCCACTTCGGAGAGTAACGCCGAAGTGCTGCGGCATCTTCTCGATTCCGGTGTGGACGGTCAGCGGATCGCGGTGCAGCTGCACGGCGAGCCGCTTCCGTACTTTGTGGACAGTCTGCGTACCGCGGGCGCCGAGGTGATCGAAGTGCCGGTGTACCGCTGGGTCGGTCCGGCCGATCCCGGGCCGCTGGACCGGCTGCTGGACGCGGTCCTCGACGGTTCGGTGGACGCGTTGCCGTTCACCAGCGCGCCCGCGGCCGCGTCACTGCTGGCGGTGGCGAAGCGGACCGGGAAACTGCCGGGAGTCGTGCGGGCACTGGAAAAGCGCGTCGTGGTCGCCTGTGTCGGGCCGATCACCGCGGCGCCGCTGGCCGCGCTGGGGATCCCGACGGTCCAGCCCGCGCGGTCGCGGATCGGGGCGTTGGCGCGGACGGTGTCGGACGCGTTAGTAGCCCGTTCACCGCGGTTGGCGGCGGGCGGGCGGCGTATCGAACTGCGCGGGCAGGCGGCGCTGGTCGACGGGCAGTGGTGTGACATCGCGCCCGCGCCGATGGCGATGCTGCGGGCGCTGGCGGAGTCGCCGGGGCGGGTGTTCTCCCGGCGGGAGCTGGTCGCCGCGTTGCCCGACGGCGGCGAGGAGCACGCCGTCGAGACCGCCATCGGACGCCTGCGGAGTTCTTTGGGGTCACCGAAACTCGTCCAGACGGTGGTGAAACGGGGCTACCGCCTGGCCGTCGATCCGTGACCCCCGCAATTCGTCACCTACTTGCGGTGGTCGCGCGGGGAAGTGGCGCAAGTAGGTGACGAATTGCGGGGGTGGTGGACGCAAGTAGGTGACGAATTGCGGGGTCTTGCGGTCAGGCGAAGGTGACGCGGTGGTCGGGAAAGTCGCGGGCGGCGGCGACGCGGGCCGCCTCCTCCTCGGCCGCCTTCCGCACGGCCGGGCGGAGGGCGTCGAACGGGGCGACGGTGAAGTCGAGCCGCTTCTTCCCGCTCGCCTTGGCCCGCCACACGCCGGCGATCTCGCCGTCGGCCAGCAGTGCGCCGGGACTGCCGAGGATCTTCCACACTTCTTTCTGCCGCGCCTTGTCCGGCACCAGCACGGCCCGGTCGCGCGCCTGGACGAACGGGTCCAGCGGCGGCAGCAGGCGCACCACGTCCGGCTCCGGCGGATTTTCCAGCAACGGCACCCGGTCTTCCGGCAGGAACGCCTTCTTGCCGTCGACCCGGACCTCGACCAGGCCGTCCGGCCACATCGCGTCGACGCCGGCGCGGGTCGTTCCGACGTAGGCGGCGGCGTCACCGGGGGCGGCGGGACCGTTGATCCGCAGGTAGCCCTCGACCACGCGTTTGGCCGCCTCGACGTCCGGCGTCGTCTTGAGCCGACCGCGCTTTTCCAGTGGCGCCAACGTTGCCGGGGTCGCACCCGCCTCCAGCCGGACTCCGGCGTGGATCGACGCGACCCGCATCAGCTGCTCGTAGATGTGCACGACACCGCAGCCGCGGCAGGCGTACGAAAGGCCTTCGGGGATCAGTTTCGTGACGGCGCCGCTCACCGTGCCCTTGGTCTGCGTACCGGTGACGACCTCGCGGATCGCCTTCGCGGCGGTGAACAGCGCGTCCGTCGCGGACATGGCCGCGTCCTCGACCTGCTTGCGCTGCCAGAGGATCCGCGCCATCGCGTCCTTCTCGTCGAGCGGCACGAGCGCGGCCCGGATCGCGTCGAGCTCCGTGCGACGGTGGAAATGCGGCGCGCCGCGATGCGTCCACGCGAGCACGAAGCGCGCGTCGTCCCAGACCTCGGGCGTGATGTCGCCGTCGATCCGGGCGGCGAGGCCCAGCAGAGCGGTGTCCCGCACGGAATCCTGCAGCCCGAGGTCGAACACGGCCGCCGCGGCCGGCTCCGTCTCCTCACGGTGCAGTCCGTGCGCCGCGATCCGGTACGCCAGCACCTGCTCGCGATCGACCTCGAGCACTGGTCCTCCCTAGAGCGCGTATTCGAACGTGTACGACATCTTCGGCTCACCGAGCGCGCCGGTTGTGGTGCCGGTGCCGGTGATCCCGGCGAGTTCACCCGTTCCGGAGCCTTCGACGACCGTGAACTGCGACGAGATGCCCTTCGCGTCGAACCCGGTGTCGTGCTTGATCACGAAGCTTCCCTTGCGCCCGTCCACACTGCCCTCGATCCGTTCGAGGCCGGGGGACGTCGTTCCGCCGCCGTCGAAGCCCTCGCCCGCGTAGTACAGCAGATAGTCGATGACCGCCTCACCTTCGATCAGCCCGCTGTAGGCGAACGTGGCGTGCGCGTGTGCCACGCGCGGCCCGCCCTCCGTGCCGCTGACGAGGGCTTCTTCCCAGTTCTTCATGGCGAACGTGTTCATGGGTTCACCCTGTCAGCCATACCTGTCAGATCATGTCAGGTTTTCGGGGATACTGGAGTCATGCGCGCGAGCAGACTCCTGTCGGTTCTCCTCCTGCTGCAGAACCGCGGCCGGATGACGGCCGAGGAGCTGGCGACCGAACTGGAGGTCTCGGTCCGGACGGTCTACCGCGACGTCGAGGCGCTGTCCGCGGCCGGCGTGCCGGTGTACGCCGATCGCGGGCGCACGGGCGGATATCAGCTCGTCGACGGCTATCGCACGCGGCTGACCGGGCTGACCGAGGAGGAGGCGCAATCGCTTTCGCTGGCGGGCCTGCCGGGCGCGGCCGCCGAACTGGGGCTGGGCACGGTCCTCGCCGCCGCGCAGCTCAAACTGCACGCGGCCATGCCCGCGGAACTGCGCGCCGGGGCGAGCAAGGTCTCCGACCGGTTCTACCTGGACGTTCCCGGTTGGCATCGCGGGATCGAGAGCCTGCCGCGACTGTCCGAACTGGCCGACGCGGTCTGGCACGCGCGGCGGATCAAGGTCCGGTACGAACGCTGGGGGCAGCGGAAGGTCGATCGCGTCCTCGACCCGCTCGGTCTGATCCTCAAGGCGGGCAACTGGTATCTCGCGGCGCGCTGCGACGGGACCGACCGGACCTATCGGGTCTCCCGCATCGAGGAGCTCGACGATCTGGGTGAGACCTTCGAGCGGCCGTCCGACTTCGACCTCGCGCGGTACTGGCAGGAATGGTCGGAGCAGTTCGAAAAGCGGATGTACTCGCGAGTGGCGGTGGTCCGGTTGAACGAGTTCGCCCGCATACTGGTGCCGTTCTATCTCGGAGCCGTCGGAGTACGGGCGTTGCGGGAAGCGGTCGCCGAGCCGGACGAAAACGGCTGGCTCACGATGGAACTGCCCGTGGAGCCGGGAGAACCGGCCGTCGGCGAACTGCTGCGCTTCGGCGGGAACCTCGAAGTGCTCGAACCGCCGGAGCTGCGCGAGCGGCTGGCGGAGGAGATCAGGAAGATGGGCGCGCGTTATGGCTGACCTGGCCGGCATCACGATCGGGATCACCGCGGAACGGCGGGCGGAAGACTTCATCGGCGCACTCGAACGACACGGCGCGACAGTGCTGCACGCACCGACCATCCGGATCGTCCCGCTACCCGACGACACCGAATTGCGGGCGGCGACGGACGCCGTGCTGGCCGGACCGGTCGGGTTCACCGCGGTCACCACCGGCGCCGGGTTCCGCGGCTGGCTTTCGGCGGCCGAAGGCTGGGGGCTGCGCGAACCGTTGCTGGAGCGGCTGGCGGCGTCACGGATCTTCGTGCGCGGACCGAAAGCGGCGGGCGCCGTGCGCGGCGAGGGGCTGCGCGAGGAATTCTCCGCGCCCGAAGAGAGCAACGCGGAACTGTTCGAAGGCTTGCGCGACGCCGGGGTCGGCGGCGCACGGGTCGCCGTCCAGCTGCACGGAACCCTGCTGCCCGAACTCACCGGTTCGCTGCGGGACGCGGGCGCGGACGTCGTCCAGGCGCAGCCGTACCGCTGGCTTTCGCCCGCCGACGTCGGACCTGTGCACGAACTCGTCGAAAGTGTGCTGTCCGGACGCGTGCACGCGTTGGCCTTCACCTCCGCTCCGGCGGCCACGAACCTGCTCACGCTGGCGGGTTCGCGTCGCAAGGAGCTTCTTGCCGCATTGCGAGGCCCAGTGTTGTGCGCATGCGTCGGCCCGGTGACCGCGGCGCCGCTGGAAGCCGCCGGGGTGCCGACTGTCCAGCCCGAACGTCAGCGACTCGGCGCGCTCGTCAAACTTCTCGTCGCGGAACTGCGCATTCGGCCGTCTTGACGCGGGAAGTCCGCTTTGCCAGGCTCGACACATCGGACGCGGGGAGGGCGGCGGATGTCCGAGTCTCAATCGGTCACGTTCGTGCGCGCGATGTTGCGAAAGGGCTCTTCGGTCTTGGGCGCGAGCCCAGCCGACGAAGCACCCGACCCCGATTCCGTTCCCGACTGGCGCTATCGGGAAGACTCCGCGGACTCGCTGCTGATGCGCGCCATGCGCTATTCCGCCCTCGGCCCGATCTTCTACCGCGTGGCCGCGTTTCCGAAGGTATACATCGGTTTCCTCGTCGCGAACGGTTCGGCGGGGATCGTCCCGGTGCTGAGCACGACGCTACTGGCGGTGCTGCTCAACGTCTTCGCGGTCTGGTGGGTCGTGAAGGGCCGCGGGATCCGGGCGAAGACGTCCGGGCGGCTGATGTACGCGGATCTCGCCGTGGGCGTGGTGCTCACGACGATCGTGGCCGTGGCCGCGCCCACCGAAATCCAGCCGTTCGCCATCGACGTCGCGTGGACGTGGATGGTCGGGACGGTGGCGTTGTGGACGCTGTCGTTCGGGCTGCCCGCCGCTTGCGTGCTGCTGATCGCGGCCTTGCCGTTCCGGGCGTTCCTGACCTGGATCGGCGGACTCCCGATCGACCATCCGCTCGCGGTCAGCCGATCGGTCGGCTGCATGGTCGCGCTCGTCGTGGCGATGGTGACCACGGCCGGGATCCTGATCCTGCTCGGCGTCGGGACCCGGTTCGCGCTGGGCATCGGGATGCGCCGAGGGCAGCGGGCCGAACGCCTGCGGACCCAGCGGGTCATGCACGACTCGGTGCTCCAAACACTGGAAGCGATGGGCATGGAGGCGCCCGACGACGACTCCGCCGCCGCACAGCGGCTCGCCGAGATGCGTGCCGCGGCCCGGGCGCAGGCCGCCGAACTGCGCCGCGAACTGGCCGGCCCCGACGCGCCCTCGGCACGCGGCCTCGCCGCGGACCTCGCCGAGGTCGCCACCGAAATGGCGCGCGACGGCCTCCGCACCCAACTCGTCGCCGCCGAGACCGAAGAGGACTACCGCCTCTCGCACGCGCGCCGGACCGCCATCCGCGACGCCGTCCGCGAAGCGCTCCGAAACACCGTGAAGCACGCCGGAACGAACCAGGTCGTGCTTCGCGTCGAGGAGTCCGAAGGCGGCGTCGCGGTCATCGCGCGGGATCAGGGGACCGGCTTCAGCATGCTGGACCGGCCGCCGGGGTTCGGGATCAGCCAGTCGATCATGGCGCGGCTGGCGGAGGTCGGCGGGCGGGGGACGATCGATTCGCATCCGGGGCGGGGGACCCGGGTGACGCTCTGGGTGCCGCACTGAGTTTGTGGCTTGGGCGCGTGAAGGCCCCTTGAGGGATCCAGGGTCCGTGAAGGCCTCCTTCACTACCTTGAGGGTAGGCAAGGAGGCCCTCACGGCACGTTTCCGCGCGGCGACCGAGGGCCAAAGCGATAGCAAGGGACCTTTGCTATCGCTTGCTTAGCATGGCTACGTAAGCGGTAGCAAAGGTCCCTTGCTCTCTTTCCGCAGGTCGAGGGGTGCGCCCAATGTGGCATTGGGGACACCCAGCGTCCCCAATGCCACATTGGGCGCACCTGCACCCCGCAACGCGCACCCGAAGGGGGCCGAAGGGGGAGAAGGGGCGCGGAGGGGGTGAAGGGGGTTAGTCCTCTTCGGGGGGCGGGGTCTCCCCGGCTTCCGCTTGTCGCATCGCTTCCCGCCCGGCGGCCTCTTCGCTCACGCCCTGCCGCCAGTACCCCGTGAAGCAGATCGCCCGCTTGTCCATTCCGCGCTCCCGCACGAGGTGCCGCCGCGTCAGCTTCACCATGTTCGCTTCGCCCGAGATCCACGCGTAAGGCGTCCCGCCCGGCAGTTCGGCCTTACGCACGGCTTCGAGCACCGCGTCGCCGACAGGGCCAGAGCCCCGCACTACCCAGTGCAGCTCCACCGTCCCCTGCGTTTCGAAGACCTGCCGATCTTCGCGATCACCGATCTCGACGTAGACCACCGCTCGCGTTCCGGCGGGCAGCGCCTCGACGATGGCGCCGATCGCCGGGATCGCGGTCTCGTCGCCGACCAGTAGCTGCCAGGTCGTGTCCGGGGGCACGTCGTAGAGCCCGTGCGGCCCCAGGAACGCGACGCGGTCACCCTCCGTGGCGCGCGACGCCCAAGCCGAGGCGGGGCCTTCGTCGCCGTGCAGCACGAAGTCGATGTCGACCTCCTGCACCGATGGCCGCAGCGCGCGCACCGTGTAGGTGCGCATCGACGGCCGGACGTCGTCGGGCATCGCGAGGTAGCTCCGGTACCAGGACAGCACTTCGTCACCGCTCAGCGGAGCGGGCAGCACGGGCTCCGCCTGGCCGGGCAGCGGGAAGAACACCTTCAGGTACTGGTCGGGGGCGTGGTCCACCAGCGATGCCCCCGAGAAGGTCACCCTGCTCATATGCGGGGTCAGCCTCCGGACCCCGGTCACCTTCGCCTCGATGTAGCTCATTAGGCGAGGCTAACCTAAAAGAGAGCGCCGGGACCAGCGTCGTCGCCGGGATCACGCTGCCACCGGTATTTTCGCAGGTCGACGCGCTGTCCGTCGGCCAGGACGCCCTCCGCGCGCAGCTTCTCCAGCTGCTCGTGGACCAGATGCGGGGCAGGCGTCCCGTCGGCGCGCAGAATCCGGTGCCAAGGCAGGTCCTGGCCGTCCTCGCCGAGGATCCGCCCGACCAGCCGTGGGGACGGAGCTCCCGAAACCGACGCTATATCCCCATAAGTCGCGACCGAGCCGGCGGGCACGCTCGCGATGACCTCGCGCACCCGCTCGTGCAGTTCGTCATCCATGGGACCACTTTGCCGTGCCGCTGCGAGGTTGTGTCGGCGGGGCGTGGTTCCATCGTGGGCGTGAACGGGCGGCGAACAGCGGCAGGAACCGACGCGCGGCTGGTCCGCACGCCGGTCACCGGCACGCCCTCGTTCCAGTGGGATTCCGGCGCCCGGCGCCTGCTGGCCGCCCCGGACGGCTTCCGCCGGGTCCTCGGCGGCCCGGGTACGGGCAAGACGGCGTTGCTGGCGTCGGCGGCTTCGCGGCGCATCGCGGAGGGCGCGGACCCGGAGAGCGTGCTCATCCTGACCACTTCTCGCAAGGCGGCCGAGGTCCTGCGCGCCGACATCACCCACCGGCTCACCACCGATCCGGAAGAGGATCCGCTGCCGCGCACGATCCGCGAACCGCTCGTGCGCACGGTGCACTCGTACGCGTACGCGCTGTTGCGGATGGAGGCGCAGGCCGACGAACTCCCGCCGCCTCGCCTGCTGGCCGGAGCGGAGCAGGACGTCGTCGTCCGCGATCTGCTCGCCGGCGACATCGAGGCGGGCGCGCTCGACTGGCCAGAACAGCTGCGGCCCGCGCTGAACGTCCCCGGTTTCGCCGAGGAACTGCGAGACCTGCTGCTCCGCGCCGCCGAACGCGGGCTCGGCCCGGAGGATCTGGTCGAACTCGGCAGGCGTCGCGGCCGCGACGAGTGGATCGCGGCCGGGCGTTTCTGGAGCCAGTACGAAGAGGTCACGTTGCTGCAGGGCGCGGGCGGCAACGCGCTCGGCGTCGCGAGCGCGCCCGCGCTGGACGCGGCGGAGCTCGTCACTTCCGCCTTGCTCGCGCTGGAGGACGACCCCGAACTGCGCGAACGCGAGCAGCGCCGCGTCCGGCATCTGTTCGTCGACGACGCCCAGCATCTCGACCCGTTGCAGACCCAGCTCATCCGGCTCATCGGGCACGCGGCCGACGAATTCGTCGTCGCGGGTGACCCCGATCAGTCCGTGTTCTCCTTCCGCGGCGCGGATCCCCGGCTGTTCGCCGACGCGGACGAGGACGGCGAACGCACGGTCCTGCTGACCACGGCGCACCGGCTCGCCCCGGTGATCCGCACGGCCGTCACGAAACTCGGCTCCGTGCTGCCCGGCTCGTCTCCGCAGCGCAAACTCGTCGACGCGCCGGACGCCGAGGGTGGCGCCGTCCGCGTCCGCCTGATGCCGACCCCGGCCGCCGAGGCGAGCTGGATCGCCGATCAGCTCCGCCGCGCGCATCTCGTCGACGGCGTGCCGTGGTCGGAGATGGCGGTGCTCGTCCGGTCGCCCGCCCGTACTTTCCTTGTCCTGCAACGCGCTTTGCGGGCGGCCGGGGTGCCGATCGGTTCGGCCACCGAGGAACTGCCGCTCGCGAAGCAGCCCGCGGTCCGTCCCCTGCTGGCGATGCTGCGGCTCGCCGCGGATCCGGACCTGCTCGACGTCGACCTCGCCGAGATGCTGTTGTCCTCGCCGCTGGGCGGCGCGGATCCGCTCGCCCTGCGGCGGCTGCGTCGCGGTCTGCGCAGGCTGGAACTCGCCGGCGGCGGGCAGCGGTCCAGCGACGAACTGCTGGTGGAAGCCTTACGTACCAACGATGTCCTCACCGGTCTCGCCGATGCCGAGTCGCTGCCGATGCGCCGGGTGGGCGGCCTGCTGCACGCGGCGCACCAGGCCGTGGTGCGCGGCGAGGGTGTCGAGCAGGTGCTGTGGGATCTGTGGCAGGCCAGCGGTCTGGAGCAGCGCTTACTGCGTTTGGTCGATCGCGGTGGTTCCCTTGGCTCGCAGGCGGACAGGGATCTCGACGCGATCGTCGCCCTCTTCGACGCGGCCGGTCGCTATGTCGACAGATTGCCGAAGGCGAGTGTCGCCTCGTTCGCGGATTACCTGTCCTCGCAGAACATCGCGGGGGACACGCTGGCGCCCGCGGCCATGAAGAGCGACGGCGTCTCGCTGCTGACGGCGCACGCGGCCGCCGGTCGTGAGTGGACGGTCGTGTCCATCGCCGGTGTGCAGGAGGGCAGCTGGCCGGATCTGCGGTTGCGCGGCTCCGTGCTCGGCGTGGAGCGGCTGGTCGACCTCATGTCCGGCGTCGACGACGAGAAGGTGTCCGCCACCGCGCCGATCCTCGCCGAAGAGCGGCGGCTGTTCTACCTCGCCGCGAGCCGCGCGCGGAAGACGTTGCTGGTCAGCGCGGTCGCGGGGGAGGACGAGCAGCCCTCGCGGTTCATCGACGACCTCGAAGAGAACGGCGCGGACGACGGCGGCCTCGATTCGCGGATGAAGCCTGCCGGCCGTTCGCTGGTGCTCGCCGAACTCGTCGGTGAACTGCGCGAGGTGGTCTGCGACGAATCGAGCGAGCCGGAAAGGCGTCAGCGGGCGGCGCGTCAGCTCGCCAAACTGGCCGCCGCCGGGGTGCCGGGCGCGCATCCGGGCACCTGGTACGGCCTGCTGGAACCCTCCACCGGCGAACCCGTGCACGGGCCGGGCGACCTCATCCGCATCTCACCGTCCACTGTGGAGGTTCTGGTCAAATGTCCGCTGCGGTGGCTGATCGAACGCCACGGCGGCAGCGACCCGGCGCAACTCGCGGCCGTCACGGGAACCCTGGTGCACGGCCTCGCGCAGGCGGTCGCGGGCGGCAGCAGCGACGAGCAGATCCGCGCCGCCCTCGACGAAGCGTGGGTGAGGGTCGACGCGGGGGCGCCGTGGTTCTCGCGCCGTGAGCGGTCGCGCGTCGAGCAGATGTTGCGGAACTTCATCTCCTGGTTGGAATCCAGCCGCAAGGAGCTGATCGAAGCCGGGGTCGAGCAGGACATCGAGGTCGAGCTCCCGGTCGGGGATGACGACGTCCGCGTGCTCCTGCGCGGCCGCGTCGACCGCGTCGAGATGGACAAGGATGGCCGTCCGGTCGTCATCGACATCAAGACCGGCAAGGTCCCGATCTCCGCCGCCGACGCCGAACAGCATCCGCAGCTCGCCGCGTACCAGCTCGCCGTGCTGCTCGGCGCGGTCGAAGGCGGTTCGAAACCCGGTGGCGCGCGGCTGGTCTACGTCGCGAAGTCCAACAACAAGACCGGATCCACCCAGCGCGAGCAAGCGCCGCTGGACTCCGGCGGCGGCAAGCAGTGGCTCGAACTGGTGCGTTCGGCGGCCGGATCCGCCGCGGGCCCGGAGTACGGGGTCACCGAGAACCCGGACTGTGATCGTTGCCCGGCAAGGGGTTGCTGTCCGCTGCGGCCCGAGGGCAGGCAGGTGACCGGGCCTTGATCTCCGCACTTCAGCGCCGTCAGGTCGAACCCGGCGAGATCGCCCGCGCGCTCGGCCTGCACAGCCCGACCGACGAACAGGCCGAGGTCATCGCCGCGCCCATCGAGCCGTCGCTGGTGGTCGCCGGCGCGGGCGCGGGCAAGACCGAGACGATGGCCGCGCGTGTGGTGTGGCTGGTGGCCAACAGCATCGTGCCACCGGAACGCGTCCTCGGCCTGACCTTCACCCGCAAGGCCGCCCGCCAGCTCGGCGAACGCGTCCGCACCCGGCTGCGCCGCCTCGTCGGATCGGGGCTGCTCGACCGGATCGATCCGACCGGCGACCTGCGCATGACGGTGACGGCAGGCGAGCCGACGGTGCTCACCTATCACGCGTACGCCGGGCGGCTGCTGTCCGAACACGGCCTGCGACTGCCCGTCCAGCCAGGGGTCCGGCTGCTGTCGGAGACGTCTTCGTGGCAGTTCTCGCATCGCGTGGTGTCCACTTGGGACAATGACCTCGACACGGATCGCGTGCCCGCCACGGTGACGGCGCAGTTGCTGGCGCTGGCCGGGGAACTCGGTGAGCATCTGGTCGAGCCCGAACGGCTGGCGCGGTACACGTCCTGGCTGTGCGAGGTCATCGAGAACGCGCCGCGGGCAAAGGGCCAGCGTGCGGCGCTGCCGCAGAAACTGGCCGAAGTCATGACCGCGCAACGATTCCGGCTCGCGTTGCTGCCGCTGGTCGAGGCGTATCACGCGCGGAAACGAGCCGAGGGCGCGCTCGACTTCGCCGACCAGATGTCCTTGGCCGCACAGCTCGCCAGCAGTTATCCGGCGGTGGTCGCGGGGGAGAGGGAGCGCTACGGCGCCGTCCTGCTCGACGAGTACCAGGACACCGGGCACGCCCAGCGGATCCTGCTGCGGTCGTTGTTCGGCGGCGTCGAGCATCCGCCGATGCCGGTGACCGCGGTGGGCGACCCGGCGCAGGCCATCTACGGCTGGCGTGGGGCGAGCGCGGCGAACCTGCCCCGGTTCACCACGGACTTCCCGCGCGACAACGGCGAACGGCTTGTCCCGGCGCTGGATTTCGGGCTGCTGACCAGTTTCCGCAACCCGCCCGAGGTGCTCGAACTCGCGAACGCGATCTCGGAACCGTTGCGAGAGCGCGGGCTCGGTGTCGCGCGGCTGCGTGCGCTGGAGGGCGCGGGGGCGGCCGACATCGCCACCGCGCTGCTGCCGGACGTCCGCGCCGAACGCGAGTGGGTGGCCGACGCGGTGGCGAAGCGCTGGTTCGAAACCGTGGAGGAGACCGGAAAGCCGCCGACCGCGGCGGTCCTGGTGCGCCGCCGCGCCGACATGGCGCCGATCGCGGCGGAGATGCGGGCACGCGGGCTTCCGGTGGAGGTCGTCGGCCTCGGCGGCCTCCTCGACGAACCCGAAGTCGCAGACCTGGTCAGCACGTTGCGGGTGCTCGCCGATCCGCTCGCCGGCAGTGCCGCCGCCCGGTTGCTGACCGGGGCGCGCTGGCGGATCGCGGCGGCCGACCTCGCGGCGTTGTGGCGCCGCGCGGGCGAACTGTCCTCGCCGGTGCCGCCGTCGGGAAAGTCCGATGTGGACGAACCGGTGCTGGTGACCGAACGGGTCGAACAGGCGGGCCTCGCCGACGCGATCGACGATCCCGGGACGCCGGACCGGTATTCGTCCGAGGGCTACCGGCGGATCCGGAAGATCGGCTCCGAGCTTTCGGCGTTGCGACGGCGGCTCGACCAGTCGCTGCCGGAACTGGTCGCCGACGTGGAACGCACCATGCTGCTCGACGTCGAGTCGCTGGCTCGCCCGGGGCCCGCCGGGCGCGCGCATCTGGACGCTTTCGCCGACGTCGTCACGGATTTCGCCGAGACGTCGCCGACGGCCACTCTTCTGTCCTTTGTGGACTACCTGAACACGGCCGCGCACGCGGAGGACGGGCTCACCCCCGGCGAGGTGGAGGTCGTCCCGGATCGGGTCCAGGTGCTGACCGTGCATTCGGCCAAGGGACTGGAATGGCGCATCGTCGCGATCCCGCATCTGGTCAAGGAGGTCTTCCCCGGGCGGCGGCGTTCGTCGTCGTGGCTGCGGACGTCGACCTCGTTGCCCGCGGCGCTGCGCGGGGACTCGGAGGACCTGCCGGAGCTGCGGATCCCCGAAGGCTCGGACCGCAAGGAAGTGCAGGAAGCGCTGGAACTGCACGAAGAAGGCTTCATCGCGCGGGAAGCGGACGAGGAGCGGCGGCTCTGCTACGTCGCGCTGACCCGCTCCGAACACACGATGCTGATCTCCGGCCATTGGTGGAACGAGAGCAGCGCGCGGCCGAAGGGGCCTTCGGAGTTCCTGCTCGAAATCGGCGAGGTGATGCGCGGCAACTCGGTCGGCCGGATCGAGCACTGGGCCGACGAGCCGGAAGCCGACGGGGAGAACCCGCTGGTCGCCGACTCCCGCCGGTCGCGGTGGCCGGTCGATCCGCTGTGGCCGCGGCGCGAAGGCGTCACCAACGGCGTCGACCTGGTAGTCGGCGCGATGGAAAACGCGGAAGACAGTGAAGAGGAAGAGGACGATCCGGACGGCTGGATCTCCGACACCAAGGTGCTGCTGGAGGAGCGCGCGCGGGCGCAGAACCGCGTTCAGCAGGTCGTGCTGCCGTCGCATCTTTCGGTGAGTCAGCTGGTCGAGCTGTCGGCCGACCCCGCCGCGCTGGCGAAACGGCTGCGGCGACCGCTTCCCGTGCGGCCCAACACTTACGCGCGCCGGGGGACGGCGTTCCACGGCTGGCTGGAGCAGCGGTTCGGCGGCGAGCAACTGCTGGAGATCGACGACCTGCCAGGCGCGGCGGACGTCGACGAAGCGCCCGACTCCGAGCTGGAGGCGTTGCAGACGGCGTTCGAGAAAAGCGAGTGGTCGCACCGGGTGCCGCACGCCGTCGAGGTCCCGTTCTCGGCGGACGTCGTGGGCGTGACGGTGCGCGGGCGGATGGACGCCGTGTTCGCCGACGCCGACGGCGGGTGGACCGTCGTCGACTGGAAGACCGGCGCGGTACCGGAGAAAGACCGGCTCGCGCCGCTGGCCGTGCAGCTGGCGGCGTACCGGCTGGCGTGGGCGGCACTCAAGAAGGTGCCGGTCGAGAAGGTGCGCGCGGCATTCCACTACGTGAAACACGACAAGACCGTCCGCCCGGCTGACCTGCTGGACGCCGAAGGCCTGCGGCAACTACTGCGGAGCGTCCCGACGATCTAGCAATTCGTCACCTACTTGCGATCCTTGCGTGTGCGACTACCGCAAGTAGGTGACGAATTGCGGGGTCAGGGAGTCAGGCGCGGTCGCGCACCTTCAGGGCCCAGGTCACCAGCGGGATCTGGAGCGGGACGCGGGCCCAGAACGCCGCCCGCCAGTGCTTCGGCGCCTTGCGGCGGTCGGCGTCGACGGCCATCTTCACGTTCCCCGGCAGGACCACGACGAACAGCAGCGCGGCCGCGAGCCCGCCGAGTCGCCGTGTCTTCGGCGCGGCGATCGCGGCGGCGACGCCCAGCTCGGCCACGCCGGAGCCGTAGGTCCATGCCCGAGGGGAGCCCGGGAGCTGCTTCGGGATGATGGCGTCGAAGGGCTTCGGCTGGGCGAAGTGCAGCACACCGGCCGCGCCGAGCAGGCCGGCGAGGAAATACGCGGGCCGCTGAGACGGCTTGGAATCCGAAGACATGCCCTGAGCTTCGCATACCGCGCTCAACGTCAGGATCTTCGGCTATCCTCCCGACCGTGAGTGACGCGGACCAGGCCGGAGCCTGTGCATGAGGGTTCTCAAGCGTTTCCCGGTCCGGCTGAGCGACCGCCCGGACCACGAGCTCGTCGGCGTGATCCGCATGCCGGAACTGACGGTCAGCCCGCTGCGGTCGATTCTCAAACGGATCATCGGCGCGATGCTCGCCCTGCTCGCGACCGTCCTGATCGTCTACTTCGACCGGGACGGCTACCGCGACGCCAACGGCGACGGGCTCAGCCTTCTCGACAGCCTCTATTACGCGACAGTGTCGCTGTCGACGACGGGATACGGTGACATCGCGCCCGCGACGTCGTCCGCTCGGCTGGTGAACGTCCTGGTGATCACCCCGCTGCGCGTGCTCTTCCTCATCGTCCTGGTCGGTACCACCCTCGAAGTGCTCACCGAGCGCTCTCGGCAGGCTTTCAAGATCCAAAAGTGGAGGACGAAGGTGCGTGACCACACGGTCGTCGTCGGATTCGGCACGAAGGGCCGGTCGGCGGTCAACGCGCTGCTCGGGGACGAGAACGTCGAACCCGACCACATCGTCGTCGTCGATACCGACCAGCAGGCCCTGGAAGCGGCCACCTCGCTCGGCCTGGTGACCGTGCACGGCTCGGCCACCCGCGCCGACGTGCTGCGGGTCGCCGGCGTGCAGCGGGCCAAGGCCGTCGTCGTCGCCCCGAACCGGGACGACACCGCGGTGCTGGTCACGCTGACCGCGCGCGAGCTGGCGCCGAAGGCCCACATCGTGGCGTCGGTGCGCGAAGCGGAAAACGTCCACCTGCTCAAGCAGTCGGGCGCGAACCAGGTCGTGGTGTCGAGCGAGACCGCGGGGCGGCTGCTCGGCATGGCGACGTCGACGCCGCTGGTGGTCGACATGGTCGAGGACCTGCTCACCCCCGAGTCCGGTCTCGCGATCGCCGAACGCCCAGTTGAGCCCTCCGAAGAGGGCGGTTCGCCGCGGCATCTGCCGGACATTGTGCTGGGTGTCGTCCGCGACGGCGTGCTGTACCGCGTGGACGCCCCGCAGGCCGACGCCATCGAGCCGGGCGACAAGCTGCTCTACATCCGGAAGGTGACCTCCGCGGAGACGATCGAGCGGTAGCGGGGGACCTTTGCTATCACGCCCTCTGGACAAGAGGGCTCCTCTGTTCTGCCGCTGGTATCACGCCCTCTGGACAAAGAGGGCTCCTGTGTTTTGGCGCCGGGTTCTGGGAGCATGGCGTTCGTGCGCAAGCGATCGGACCCCGCCAGAGGGCTCACCCCGGGGTGGAACTCCCTGGCCGTGGCGGCCGGTGCCGGCCTGCTGGTGATCTTTCTGGCCTGGTTCGCCGGGCCGGGGCTGTTCGGCATCACGAACGAGCCCCGGGGGACGACCGTGCGGGCGGAGGTCGTCGAGCCCGCGCCCTGCACGGGCGGCGGCGCGACCGAGAAGGTCAAGTTCGAATTCGGCGGCAAGCCGATGGAGGGCTCGCTCAACGGCTGCGGACACGGCAAGGGCGAGCGCCTCGAGGTCGTCGTCCCGGACGGGGCTTCGGGCGACGGCGTCTCGGTGCACGCGGCCGACGCGACCGCGGGAGCCAGCGACGCGCGGCGGCCGCTCGGGATGGCGCTGCTGGTGTTCAGCTGCTTCGCCGGCGGGATGTACGTCTACCTGGTGTTGCGCGGGCCGCGGAGGCTCGCGACGGCCTGATCCCGCGAACTCGCGTGATTGGACGGCGATCTCGCGTGATCCGGCTCCGGACACGCTTGGGACGCCCGCCGCACTACAGGTCAGGAAACGGCGCTCCCCGGCGCCGAGAAGGTGTTGCAGTCGGCGATCCGGTTGTTGCTCGCGCCCGCCCGCCACCAGGACGCGTAATGCGCGTTAGTCCCGTGGTCCTGGCTGCGCGAGGTGTTGTCGCCCCGGGTCTCCTGGTCGTTCCATGCCTTGTTGTACATGTCCCGGCTGACCGTGCCGCCCTGGTCGACGTGCGCGCCGAGGAACATCCCGGAGAAGCACTGCGCCTGGAGTTCCTTGCGCCGTGACATCTCCAGCCCGGCGGGGCTGTTCTGGCCCGCGTCGTAGATCTTCTGCCAGGCGGCGTCCATCAGCCCGGCGACCTCCTGCACGTGATGCCCGTACTCGTGCGCGAAAAGGGCGAGGTAGACGCCGGGGTTGTTGCCGTACTGGTCGGTCTGAAGGCCGCGGAACGGCACGTAGAGGTTGTTCTCGCAGTAGTACGCCGCCGTCGCGATGCCCACCTGGATCGTGCCGCATTCGGTTTCGAAGCTGGCCCCGGTGGGGAAGTGCAGCGCGGGCGGGGTGAACGGCAGGTCGTAGGCGTCGAGGAACGGTCCCCACGCGTTGTCGAGGCATTTGCCCGCCGCGGTGAAGAACGCCTCCGCGGCCTGCTGGCTGCTCTGCCACTGCGGCAGCGTGCAGACCCGGTTCTGCAAGCCCGCGTTCGGGTCCTGGAGGATCGGGTGGTCGCCGAGTTTGAGGATCTTCTGCGGCCCGCTCGACGACGGCGCCTTGGACGGCGACGACGGGAACGGGTTCGTCGAGGACGACGGCGAAGAAGACCCGCTCGGCGGCAACGCGGCCGGGGAAGTCGGGTTCGGCAGGGTCGAATAGCCCGCGTTCGCTACGTGATCGGTGCCGTCACGATTGAGTGAGATGATCGCGACGAGGCCGAGGACCAGTACGGCGACCGCGCCGAGGCAGATGCCGACGATCGCGCCCACGGACCGCCGGCGCGGTGGTGGCGGCGGGAAGTGGTGCGGCGCGCCGTGCCACTGGGCAGGGGGCTGGCCGTGCACCGGCGGTGGCTGGACGGCGCCGCGTGGCGGCCACTGGCCGTGGGGCGGTTGCGTCATCAAGTCGGTCCCGGTGGTTCTAGGGGCGAACCGGGGGTACCCGGCCCGATGTTCAGCATAACGAGCTAACGGTGTCCCTTCCCACAGCTCGGCTGCAGAGGGTATCCAGCATGAGGTGAGTGGTCACCCATCAGTGTCGTCACCCCAGCTCTGGCCGGGTGTCGGACCCTCTGGAAGAGTGGGCGTAAGCAACGTGAACGGGTAGAGGGGCTGTCGCATGACGGAGACCGGCGGACCGTCCGGGCCGGAAGGTACCGAGACTCCGGGCAAACCGGCACAGCCGAAGGCGGCCGAACCGACATCGCCGCAGGCGGACATGCCGACACCGCCGCGGGGGGAAGTGCCGCCGTCACCGGCGCCTGAGCAGCAGTGGCAGTCCCCGTCCGGGGCCACGCCGCCGCCGCTGCCGTCCTACCAGCCGCCGCAGCAACAGCAGCAGTATCCGAACTGGAAGGTCGGTCTCGGCAGGCCCGGGGTCATCCCGCTGCGCCCGCTGAACCTCACCGACATCCTCGACGGCGCGGTCACGACCATGCGCCGGTACTGGCGGATGGTCTTCGGCGCCGCCGCCGTGACCGCCGTGCTGACCGCGGCCATCGACCTGATCGGGTACCTGCTGGTCGACACGACCGAGGACCTCGAGCGGCTCCGCGATCTCGGCCCGGCGGCCACCGATCAGGAACTGCTGAACCAGACGCTGGACATGCTGGGCGGATCGTTGGCGGCGAGTTTCGTCAGCCTGATCGCCACGATGATCGGGACCACGCTGCTCACCGGGTTCCTGACCGTCTTGATGGGCAAGGCCGCACTGGGCAAGCCGATCGTCTTCAAGGAGGCGGTGAAGGAGGCGGCGGGACGGCTGCTGCCGCTGCTCGGGCTGACCGTGCTCTACACGCTGGCGATCATGGTCGCGGCGATCTTCTGTTTCGTGCCCGCGATCATCCCCTTCACCTTCTGGGCGCTGGCCAGCCCGGCGCTGCTGCTGGAACGCGGCACCGTGCGGGAGGCGTTCCGCCGGTCGGCGAAGCTGGTCTCGGGGATGTTCTGGCGGATCTTCGGGATCCTGCTGCTGGCCGCCGTGATCTCGGCGTTCCTGGCGATGATCATCACGATGCCGTTCAGCTTCGGCGCGTTCATGACCCTGTTCACCGATCCCGAGCAGGTGTACATCCCCTCGACCGGTGACCTGATCCTGCAGTCGGTGGGCACGGTGATCGCGCAGACGATCGTCGGCCCGTTCTCCGCGCTGGTGACCGTGATCCTCTACATCGATCAGCGGATGCGCCGTGAGGGCATGGACATCGAACTGGCCCGCGCGGCCGGGATCGCGACGCCGCCCCCGCCGCAGGCATGGTGACGCGTTTCCTCTCCGAGGTCCCGGTCGACATCGACCGGGACACCGCCCGGCTGCGTGCCGCCGAGGAGCTCGCGGGTCAGGCTTATCAGGCCGCGAAGCCGAACTGGCTGTCCCAGGCGTTCAGCTGGGTGCTCGAAAAGCTGTTCGGCGTCCTCGAATCCGTCGACAGCGCCGTGCCCGGCGGGATCTTCGCCGTGGTACTGCTGGTCGTCGTGGTGATCGTCGTGGTCGTGGTGATCCGGCTGAAGTCCGGTCCCTTGGCGGCGTCGGCCAAGAGCGGCCGCGCCGTGTTCGCCGGGCAGCGCAAGGCTTCCGGCGAACATCGCAAGGCGGCCGAGGAGGCCGCGTCGCGGGGTGACTTCGACGACGCCGTCCGTGAGCTCTTCCGTGCCGTGGTGCGGTCTTTGGAGGAACGGGCGTTGCTGGACGAGAAATCCGGCCGGACCGCCGACGAGGCCGCCATCGAAGCCGGACGGCTGCTCCCCGACGTCGCCGTGGCCTTGCGCGCCGGCGCCCGTCTGTTCGACGACGTCCACTACGGCGGCATCCCGGCCATCGAGGCCGGCTACCGGTCACTGTCCGAACTGGACGAACGCTGCCGTCGTGCCAGGCCGGTCGCCTTGGCGGCCGGATGACCTCGGTTTCGCCCGACGCCCGCCGGATCTGGCGCGGGGTGCGGTTGCCGCTCGCGGTCGTCCTCATGCTCGTGCTGACCGGGACGCTGCTCGTGCTCGTCCAGGGCGAGCAGACCACCGGCGCGCTCGAACCGGGGTCCTACGAGCCCGGTGGCAGCCGTGCGCTGGCGACCTTGCTGGAACGGGAAGGCGTCAAGATCCCGGTCGTGCGCACCGCCGCCGCGGCCAAGGGTGTCGCGAGGGACGCGACCGTCTTGATCACCCAGCCCGCGTATCTGCCCAAAAACACCTTCGCCGAAATCCGGCGGAGCGCCAAGCACGTCGTGCTGGTGCGGCCGAGTTCTGCCACGGTCGAGGAGATCCTCCCCGGTGTGCGGTCGACCGGTCAGCTCGAAACCGAGACCCGCGCCCCGGACTGCCAGGCCGCGGATCCCGTCGCGGCGGGCAGCGCGACGATGGGCGGCTTGAAGTACACGGCCACGCAGCCGCGAGCGCAGGAATGCTACGGCGGCTCGTATCTCGAAGTACCCGGTCCGGAAGGAACGGTCACCGTACTCGGTGGCCCCGAGCCGTTGACCAACGAAGCGCTCGCCAACGAGGGCAACGCGGCGCTCGCGATGCGGTTGCTCGGGAAGCACGAACGGCTGGTCTGGTATCTGCCGACGCCGGCGGATCCTTCGCTCGAAGCGGAGAAGAAGCCGCTGTCCGAACTGATCCCGGCTGGCTGGTCGTACGCGGCGTTGCAGGCCGGGATCGCGGTGGTGCTGCTGGCACTGTGGCGCTCGCGGCGACTGGGCCAGGTGGTGACCGAACCGATCCCGGTCGTGGTGCGCGCGGCCGAGGCCACCGAAGGACGGGCGAGGTTGTACCGCAAGGCGAAGGCCGCCGCGCACGCCGGGGAGACCCTGCGCGAGGCGGCCCGCGCGCGGCTCCGGCCGTTGCTGGGGCTCACTCGTGACGCCGAACCCGCGGCGCTGGTGGACTCCGTCGCCGTGCGGACCGGCCGGGCGCCGGCCGAGATCGGCGCGCTGTTGTACGGGGACCCGCCCGCGGATGACGCCGCCCTGGTGCGGCTGGCGGACGGACTCGATGTCGTGGAACGAGAGGTGGAGCGGTCTTGAGTACCGAACAGTCCGAGCAGGGCACGGTGGATGGTGCGGCCGAAGCACGGGCGGCGCTGATCGCCCTGCGGGCCGAGGTCGGGAAGGCCGTGGTGGGCAACGACGCGGCCGTCACCGGACTCATCATCGCGTTGCTGTGCCGGGGACATGTGCTGCTCGAAGGCGTTCCCGGCGTGGCCAAGACGTTGCTGGTGCGGGCTTTGGCCGCGGCACTGGAGCTGGAGACCACCCGGGTGCAGTTCACGCCGGACCTCATGCCGGGCGACATCACCGGCTCGATCGTCTACGACGCGCACAGCGGCGAGTTCTCGTTCCGCGAGGGCCCGGTGTTCACGAACCTGCTGCTGGCCGACGAAATCAACCGCACTCCGCCGAAAACGCAGTCTTCGCTGCTGGAAGCGATGGAGGAGCGTCAGGTCTCCAGTGACGGCAAGACGCGGCCGCTGCCCGATCCGTTCATCGTCATCGCGACACAGAACCCGGTCGAATACGAAGGCACGTACCCGTTGCCCGAGGCGCAGCTCGACCGCTTCCTGTTGAAGCTGACCATGCCGATGCCGTCCCGTGAGGACGAATTCGGCATCCTTTCCCGGCACGCGCAGGGTTTCGACCCGCGAAACCTCGGCGCGGCGGGGATCGCCCCGGTCGCCGGGGTCGCCCAGCTCGACGCCGCCCGGCGCGCGGTCGCCGGGGTCACCGTGCGCCCCGAGGTGCTCGCCTACATCGTGGACGTCTGCCGGGCGACGCGGTCGCTGCCGTCCGTGCGGCTCGGCGTTTCGCCGCGTGGCGCGACCGCGCTGCTCGCCGCGAGCAAGGCGTGGGCGTGGCTCGCCGGGCGCGACTACGCCACCCCGGACGACGTCAAAGCCTTGGCACGGCCGTCTTTGCGGCACCGGCTCGATCTGCGGCCCGAGGCCGAACTCGAAGGCGCGACCGCCGACGGTGTGCTGGACCGCGTCCTCGCGTCCGTGCCCGTTCCGCGCTGATGGCCGTCACCGGGCGGCTCGGGCTGCTGGCGCTCCTCGCGGCGCCGGTGGTCGGTCTCCTGCTGCCCTCGTTGGCCGGGATCGGGCTGGCCGCCGCGGTGCTGTTCCTGTTGGTGGCGCTGGATCTCCTGCTCGCCGGGAGTGTGCGGCGGCTGGAATTCGCGCGGTCCGGCGCGACGTCCGTGCGGCTGGGGGAGGCGTGCGAGGTCACGCTGACCTTGGCCAATCCCGGTGGCCGTCCGGTACGCGCTTGGCTGCGGGACGCCTGGCCGCCCAGCGCCGGCGCGGACGACAGGCATCGTTTGACGCTGCCGGCGGGCGAACGCCGCGTCGTGACCACCCGGCTCCTGCCGACCCGGCGCGGCGACCGGACGGCGGCCAGGGTCACCGTCCGATCGACAGGCCCGCTGGGGCTCGCCGCCCGGCAGGGTTCGCACGACGTGCCGTGGACCGTGCGGGTGCTGCCGCCGTTCCACAGCCGCAAACATCTGCCGTCGCGGCTGGCGCGGCTGCAACAGCTCGACGGCCGCAACGCCGTGCTGATCCGGGGCCAGGGCACGGAATTCGACTCCCTGCGCGAGTACGTGATCGGCGACGACGTCCGGTCGATCGACTGGCGGGCTTCGGCGCGCGCGTCCGACGTCATGGTGCGGACCTGGCGCCCCGAACGCGACCGGCACGTGGTGCTGGTGCTCGACACCGGCCGCGTTTCGGCGGGCCGGGTCGGGGACGCGCCGCGGCTGGACGCGGCGATGGACGCGGCCCTGCTGCTGGCCGTGCTCGCCGCGCGGGCGGGCGACCGCGTCGACCTCCTCGCCTACGACCGGCAAGTCCACGCCGCGGTCCAGGGTTCGAGCGACTTGTTGCCCGCCTTGGTGAACGCGATGGCGCCGCTCGAATCGTCACTGGTCGAGACCGACGCGCGCGGCATGATCGCGGAGGCGCTGCGGCGGACCCGGCGGCGCGCATTGGTCGTCCTGCTGACCGGGCTCGACGCGGCGCCGCTGGAAGAAGGCCTGTTCCCGGTGCTGTCCAAGCTGACCTCGCGACACCAGCTGATGATCGCTTCGGTGGCGGATCCGCGGGTCGCCGAGATGGCGGCGGGCCGCGGCGACGCGGAAGCCGTCTACGACGCGGCCGCGGCCGAGCGGGTGCTGGCCGAACGGCGCCAGGTCACCGCGCGGCTGGCGCGGCACGGTGTCGAGGTCGTCGACGCCGTCCCCGAGGACCTGCCGCCGCGGCTGGCCGACCGGTATCTCGCGCTGAAGGCGGCCGGACGGCTCTGATGTCGACGGCTCCGGCCCCTGGTGAACCGATCATCAGGAGGAACCGATGGATTTCGACCGGCACTGCGCGGGAGTCGAGGGGTGACGCGAAGGTGTCGCGGGTCGCGGGGCTTTCGCAACCTGCCACCCTTGCCTCACCTCAAGAGAACCTCATTGCCGCTCACTTAGGCGACCAGAGCGAAAATCGAGTAATACTCGCCAAAGGGATCCCGCGTACCGCTCCGGTCGGGGCTGACCTCGGCGCCGACCCAGCCCTGGAACGCCCCCGCGTCGTCGATCACCTGCAGCAGCGGGCGGACGTGACTGTTGCCGAGGTAGCAACCGTTGTAGGACAGGCATTCGCACCAGAACTCGTAACTGTTGCGCCGTCCGCCGAAGGCATCGCTCAGGTAGTAGAACCGCCTGTCGCCGGTGTCGATGATCTTCTGCGCGCACGCCTCGTATCCGGCGCCCGGGAGGCAGCAGGAGGTCGGGGCGCAGCCGGAGTCGTACTGCACGAACCCCAGGCACGAGCCGTCATCGCATTTGTTCCACCCGGGACCGACACCGAGGGCACCACTGCTGCCCCTGGTCCAGTCGGTGATCGCGCGGCGGTTCACCCCTTGCCCTTCGAGCAGGTACGACCGCTGGGTCGCGCGGATCGAACTCATCGGGGCCTTGCTGGTCTGCGCGAGCGAGGCGTTGCTGCCGTAGGCGATGCCGCTGGTGATCGAGTAGTCGTCACTCACCAGCCGCATTCGGCCCAGGCCCGGCCGGGATTCCGAGACCGCCCACGTCTCCGCGAGATTCACGGTCGTCGTGGTGCCGTTGACGGTGCTCTTCGTCCAGGTGATGGCCACCTGCCCGGAGTTCTCGGCATAGGTGCCGGTGAAGTGGCCGTTCGGTTCACCGGTGAAGCCCGGCGCGGTCTTGATCGGGCAGTTGTTGCGGGGATTGGAGCCCGGCGCCCAGTCGCCGCAGTAATAGACGTCGCCGCTGTTGACCGGGGCGGGGAAATCCGCCTGGTTCCAGGTCCAGAAGTTGTGCGCGACGGTGTTGTCGGCCGGGTTGAACACGAGGTAGCCGAGGCGGATGTAGTTGCGGTCGGCGTCGGTGCGGAATCCGCCGACGCTCACCACCCAGTTCTGTTTGCCCGACGGCGCGGACCCGGTCCGCGCCTGGGACGCGCCCACGAGGAGCGTCGAGGCGAGCACGGACAGGACGACGATCGCCAGAACGCGTAACCGTTTTCTCCCCATGGGAGGAGCTAACCAGTTCAGCCGGCTTCAGGTCGAGAATCTCCAGCGTATCGCCAGTCGACGTCACCCACTTCGCCCGCTTTCGCGGCCCGGCGCCCGACCACGAACACGTAGAGTAGGAACGCCACCTCGGCGATCACTCCGATGCCGATGCGGGCCCAGGTCGGCAAGCCCGACGGCGTCACGAAACCCTCGATCACGCCGGAGATCAGCAGGACCACGGTCAGCCCCAGCGCCATCACCACGACCGACCGCCCCTGCTCGCCGAGCGCGGCCGTCCGGGACCGGCGTCCCGGATCGATGACCGTCCAGCCGAGCTTCAAACCCGTCCCGGCTGCGACGAACACCGCGGTCAGCTCCAGCAGGCCGTGCGGCAGGATCAGGCCGAAGAACACGTCGAGCCGTCCGGCCGAGGACATCAGCGCCGCGCCGATCGCGAGGTTCAGCGAGTTCGCCCAGAGCGCGTAGATCACCGGGAGCCCCAGCACCACGCCCAGGAACAGGCAGGTCGCGGCCACCCACGCGTTGTTCGTCCAGACGCGCGCGGCGAAGGACCCCGCGGGGTCGGACGAGTAATACGTCTCGTACTTCCCGCCCGGCGCGGTCAGGTCCTTGAACTCCTCGGGCGAGGCCAGCGACGCGAGCACCTGCGGGTCGCCCGCGATCCACACCGCCGCGATCGCCATCACCGCGATCGACGCGGCCGCCGACGCCAGCCACCAACGCCTGCTCAGGTACAGCGCCGCCGGGAACCGCTGCGTGAAGAACAGCCCGACCTCACGCCAGGCGGGACTGTGCGAACCGGTGACGGCCGAGCGGGCCTTCGCGACCAGACCGGACAGCTGCGCGACGAGCACCGGATCGGGCGCGACCGAGCGGATGATCGAAAGATGCGTCGCGACGCGCTGGTACAGCGTCACCAGCTCGTCGGCGTCCGGGCCGCTGAGTTTCCCGGCGCGGCCGACGAGGTCACGCAGCCGGTTCCATTCGGCCTGATGCGCGGCGACGAACACGTCCACGTCCAACTCGGAGCCCTCCCGGCGATCGTCCTTGGTCGCCCAGCCTATTCGTCACTACGCTTGCCAGGTGGAACAAGAGTCCGAACTCGTCACCGGCGAGGCCGTCGTCCTGGACGTGCGCGCGGCGAAACTGGCCAGCCGCGGGCTCGCCATGATGCTCGACGTCGCCCTCCAGCTGATCGCGCTGGTCGTCGCGATGCTGGTCTTGAGCCAGGTCGCCGCGTTCGGGGACGAGGCGCTGGCGCTGACCCTGTTCCTGGTGACCCTCGTGCTGATCATGGTCGGCTACCCGGTGATCTGCGAGACACTGACCCGCGGCCGCACCCTCGGGAAGATGGCGCTCGGCCTGCGGGTGGTCCGCACCGACGGCGGCCCGGTCCGGTTCCGGCACGCGCTGGTCCGCGGGCTCGCGGGATTCTTCGTCGACTTCTGGGCGCTGGGCATGCTCGGCGTCGTGGCCGTGGTCACGTCGCTGCTGTCGCCCAACGGCCGCCGCGTCGGCGACTACCTCGCCGGCACCCTGGTGATCCGGGAACGCATGCCCGCCTCCCGCACGCCGTACGTCGGGATGCCGCCGCAGCTGGCGTACTGGGCTTCGCAGCTGGATCTGACCCGGCTGCCGAACGACCTCGCGCTGGCCGTCCGGCAGTACTTGAGCCGTACGAGCGAGCTTCGCCCCGAAGCGGTCGAAGCCCTCGGGTACGGGCTCGCGCAGCAGGTCGCTTCGGTGATCGGGGCGCCGGTGCCGCCGGGGGTGCCGTCGTGGGCGTACCTGTCGGCGGTGCTGGCGGAGCGGCGGCAGCGGGACCAGGCGAAGCTGCAACCGGCGGTTCAGTACGGGCCGCCGGTGGTGCGGCCTTTCGCGCCTGTGGCACCTGTTGCGCCTGCGACGCAGCCGATCGCGCAGCCGCAGCCTCCCCCGGACCCGGTCCCGGAGAACCCCTTCACGCCGCCCAGCTGACCTACGCAGAAGTCCGTGAGGGCCTCCTTCCCTACCCTGAGAGTAGGGAAGGAGGCCCTCACGGACTTGCGCCGACGTGCCTTTACACGCTGCCGGCGGTGCCACAGTGCCGAAAGGTCGCGTTGCAGAAGTCCGTGAAGGACTCCTTGAGGGACCCAGAGTCCCTCAAGGAGTCCTTCACGGACCGAGCCGGGCGAAACCCGAGCGGGTCAGGAGACGTCGGCCGGCTTGGCCGCCCACGTGTTGCACTGGAACAGCCGGTTCTTCTGCGCGCCGTGCTGCCACCACGAGACGGCGTGCGCGTCGGAGCCGTGGTCGCGCGGGCCGCCGTTGTGGTCGCCGCGGTCCTGGGTCTGCCAGGCGTCGCGGTACATCGCCTGGTCGACCGAGCCGCCGCGGCCGACGGTCGAGCCCAGGAACGTCCCGGACAGGCACTGCGCCGAAAGTTCGTTGCGCCGCGACATCTCCAGGCCCGCCGCCGAGTCGGTGCCCGCTTCGTACCGTGCGTCCCAGTAGGCCTTCGAGATACCGGAGAGCGCCTGGATGTGGTGCGCGTACTCATGGGCGTAGAGGGCCAGATAGACCCCGGGCCGGTTGCCGTACTGCGGGACCTGAAGGCCTTCGTACGGCATGTAAAGCGTCTCGTTCTGCGAGCAGTAGAACGCCGCCACCGAACCGTTGCCGGCGTCGCCGCAGGGGCTCGACCAGTTCTTGCCGGACGGGTACTTCACGGTCGGGACCCGGAACGGCAGTTTCGTGTAGTTCATGACCTGCTGCCAGACGCTGTCCAGGCACGGCCGCGCGCTTTCGAAGAACGCCGCGGCAGCTTCCGGGTTGTTCGCCCAGCGCGAGAGGTTGCACGGCTGGTTCGGCAGGCCGACTTGGGAATCGAGCCACAGGGGGTTGTCCGCCAGCTTGTACTGCGGTTGCGGACCGGACGGGGCACGGCTGGCCGAGGTCTCCCGGGTCGAGCCCCCCGACGTTTCGCGCGAGGCGGTCGAATCGCGTGAACGGGTGCTCGTCTCGGTCGACGTGTCGCTGGACGTGGTCGTCGTGTAGTCCGAAGAGGACGTCGTCGAATAACTGGAGTATCCGACATCCGCGGTGTGACGCGAGTCGCCGTTCGCGATGGTGACGACCATCAGCAATCCGCCCATGACCGCCATCACGGCGACGATCGCGACCGCCGCGATCACCCCGCCGTTCGACTTCTTGGCGTGATATCCGCCGTACGGGGTGAACGCGGGCTGAGCGAAACGCGGGCCGTACGGAAGCTGCGGCGGGCCGACCGGGCCGGGCCGGAACGGGACCGGTGCGCCCATCCGTGGCGGCGGCAGCGGGGCCGCGCCCGGCGGGGGCAGCGGCATCCCGCCGCTCGGCGGACCCGGCCGGAACGGCGGCGGGACCGGCGTCGGCCGGGAGACCGGCGGTTGCCCTGGGCGGCCGGGCGGGACGGGGCCCGGACCACCGCGCGGCGGCAGTGGCCGTGCGCCGGGTGGCGGGAGCGGGCGGCCGCCTTGCGGTGGCAGCGGACGCGCGCCCGGCGGCGGAAGCGGACGGCCACCTTGTGGCGGCAGTGGCCGCGCTCCGGGTGGCGGGAGCGGGCGGCCACCGTGCGTCGGTGGCGTCGGTGGCGGAGTCGGCCGGCGCCGCGGATCAGGCGCGCCGGGCGGCTGCTGGTTCATCGAGTGGATCCCCCATGCGGTTCGGCAACGCCGTTCGCCCAGGTGGCGGATTCGGCGTTTCGGCGGTCAGCATAGATCGGCTGCCCTAAGGTGTGTGGCTGTGTTGACGAAATGGGGGACGGCGGTCTTGGCCGTCGCGGCGAGCTCGGCCTTGATGGCCCCGCCGTCGGATACGAAGGTTCCGGAGGCGCCCGAAGCGGGCCCTTCGCTGACGAACGCGCCGCAGTTGCCGAAGCCGCCGCCGATCGGCGCACGCGGCCAGCTCGGGCTGCTCCAGCCGCCGAGCGGCGCGGCCGCGGCCGTCTCGGTGAAGGTGGAACGCGACGGTTCGGTGTCGATCACCGAGCAGGTGACCGTCCCGGGTGGACAGCACCTGGTGCGCCGGATTCCGTTGAAGGTTCCCGCCGGTGAAGAGCAGGACCGCGTCTACGGCGTCCGTGACGTCTCGGTCGAGGGCGCGGGGAAGGCCGAGTCGAACGGTGAGCAGCTGGTCGCCACCTTCGACGGCGGCGCGGCCACCCTCAAGTACAAAGTGGACGGAGCGGTCGCGGACGTCAACGGCGCGCAGCAGGTGCGCTGGCAGGTGGCGAGCGGCTGGGACGGCGAACTGTCCCGCGTGTCCGCTTCGTTCAGCGCGCCGACGCAGGAAACGCCCACAGTGGACTGTTTCGCCGGGCCGCTCGGCTCGGACAGGCAGTGTTCGCTCGCGGAGATCGACCACAGCGGCGTCGTCCGCGTCGAGCAGGACAAACTCGCGGCGGGCGAACGGGTCGACCTCGCCGTCGGGCTTCCGGCGGGCACGGTGCCCGCGAACGCGCGGTTCGAACAGATCGCCTCGGTCGGCGGGGCGTTCGCCCTCACCACCGTCGCCGGTCTCGGTTTCGGGGCGCTGGCGTTGTTCCTGATCCTCGGCGCGCTCGCCGTGTGGTTGCTGCGACGTCGCGACAAAGGCGCGCTCACCGCGGGCACCGGTCCGGTCGACGTCCTCATGCGAGACGGTGATCGGGTCTCCTTCGCCTCGCCCGACGGTGTCCTGCCCGGCCAGGTCGGCACGGTCGTCGACGAGACGGTCGACGTCGTGGACGTCAGCGGAACGGTGGTCGACCTCGCGGTCCGCAACTACCTGTGGATCGCCGAGGTCCGCGGCGCGGGCACGGTCGACTGGCAGATCACCCGCCGCAACGCGCCCGACGAGCACCTCGTCGCCTTCGAACGCGAGATCTACACCGCGCTCCTCCCCGAGGGCGCCGATTCCGTGCTGCTGTCGGAACTCCGCGGCCGCGGCACCGTCGACCTCCGCGTCGCCGGCGAGGCGATGTACGCCGACGTCGTGCGCAAGGGCTGGTTCTCCCGCCGTCCGGACAAGGGCAGGAGCAAGCTCGCGTTGGCGGGTATCGGCCTGGTCGCGCTCGGTCTCGTGGGCACCGTCGTCCTGACCTTCACGGCCGGGCACGCGCTGCTCGGCGTGGCGGTCGTGCTCGCCGGGGTCGCCGCGTTGCTGGGCGCCTCGTGGGTCCCGCCGCGGACTTCCCGCGGCAGGCGGCTGGTCGGCCAGGTGCGTGGCCTGCTCGAGTACCTGCACACCGTCAACGTCGCCGATATCCCCGTGGCGGACCGGGAACTGGTGTTCTCCCGGTCGCTGCCGTACGCCATCGTGCTCGGCGGCACCGAGCACTGGCTCCGCACGTTCGAGGGGCTCGACCCGTCGGCGGACGGCTCGGCCGGGCTGTACTGGTTCGGCGGCCTCGAAGGCGATCGGGATCTGCGCCGGTTCGCCGCGCACCTTCCGTCTTTCCTGTCCGCTTTGGACGGTCTGCTCGCCGAATCCGGGCACCTGCGCTCGCTCCGCCCGGAACCGGTCCCCGCCTGATCATGAAGACTCGCGATTCGGCACCGGCTTGCGATCCTTGCGCGCGCAACTATCGCAAGCTGGTGCCGAATTGCGTGGTGTTGGCGCTCGTTCTGCTGGTGCTGGGCGCGGCACCGGCGGGAGCGCAGGGCGAACCGCAGCTGCCTTCGCTGCCCAACAGCGCGGAGATCTCGCTCAAGGTGGAACGCGACGGCGCCCTCTCGGTCGTCGAGGCGGTGTCCGTGCCGAGCGAGGCGACGATGACCCGCCGGATCCCGCTCCGCACGGCGGCCCCGCACGACCGTGACCGGATCATCGGCATCCGCGACGTCGTCATCGAGGGCGCGGGCAACTCCGAGCTGACCGAAGACGAGTTCACCGTCAAGCTCAGGGGTGGCACCTCGATCGTCCGGTACACAGTGGACGGTGCGGTCACCGAAGCGGACGGCCTGGTGCGCGTCGGCTGGCAGGTCGCTGGCGGCTGGGACGCCCGGCTCGAACTCGTGCGCGCGAGCTTCGCCGCGCCGTCCATCCCGAACGCGGTCACCTGCTACGCCGGGCCCGAAGGTTCGCGCGCGCACTGCGGGACCGCCCAGATCGCGCATTCCGGGCTGACCCGGTTCAGTCAGCAGAATCTCGCGGCCGGGCAGCGGATGGACGTCTCGGTCGAGTTGCCCGGCGGCACCGTCCCGGCCAACGCGCGGCTGGAGCCGTCGAAGACCTTCGCCGGAGCGTTCGTGCTCACCTCTCCGGTCGGCTGGGCTTGGGGCGGCTTCGCGCTCGCGCTGGTCGTGGCCGCCGTGGCGCTGGCCCTGCTGCGAAGGCGCGACCGGCACCCGGGCGACGCGCTCCCGGTCCGGCTGCTCACCGGGAAGGACGACCAGGCCGCGTTCTCGTCACCCGATGGCGTGTTGCCCGGACAGGTCGGGACCGTGCTCACGGGGCGCGCCGACGCCGTCGACCTGGCCGCGACGGTCGTCGACCTCGCGGTCCGGAACTACCTCTGGGTGACCGAGGAGCCCGGCGAGCTGACCGGCTGGCGGCTCGTCCGCCGCAATCCGCCGGACGAGCAGCTGACCGCCTGCGAACGCGCGGTGTTCGACGTCCTGCTGCCGGACGGGCGGGAGTCGGTGCTGCTGTCGGAGCTCCAGTCCGCACGGGTGGGGATCGAAACGGTGCGAGACGCGCTGGACGACAGCGTCGTCGAACGCCGCTGGTACTCGCGACTGCCCGGCAGGCTCACCGGCATCGGCCTGCGCGCCTGCTTCTACGGGCTGTTCCTCACCGTCCTGCTGGCCTTGACCGTCGGCTACGCCCAGCTCGGGCTGATCGTCATCGCCGCGGGCGCGGTGCTGGCCGTCGCCGCCCGGTGGCTCCCGGCGCGCACCGGGGCCGGCGTCACACTGCACCGGCGGCTGCTCGGCGTCCGTGACGCGCTTCTGGAGACCAAGGCGGCGGCCGTCCCGAAGCTCGAACGCGAGGTGCTCCTCTCGCGGGCGCTGCCGTACGCGCTCGCTCTCGGCGAACAAGAAAGCTGGGTCGCCGGATTCGCCGGGCTGAAGGGGCCGCCCAAGATCTACTGGTGTGGCAAGGAAGGCGACGACGAGGCGGACGTCGCGCGGGTGAGCGACTTCACCGCCGCACTCGTGGGAACCTTCGCCGCGACCCGCCAGGGTCGTCGCCTGGAGGCCTGAGTAGCCCGTAGGGTGGTGCGCATGGCCGATCCCGAGCTTGTCCGATTCACCCTCGACAACGGTCTGCGCGTGGTGCTCGCGCCCGACTCGACCGCTCCGGTGGTGGGTGTCAGCGTCCACTACGACGTGGGCTTCCGTTCCGAGCCCGAAGGGCGCACCGGTTTCGCGCACCTCTTCGAGCATTTGATGTTCCAGGGGAGCGAGAGCCTGGAGAAGCTCGCGCACTTCCGGCACGTCCAGTCGAGTGGTGGCAGCTTCAACGGCTCCACCCATCCGGACTACACGGACTACTTCGAGGTCCTCCCCGCCGCGGCTCTCGAGCGCGCCCTGTTCCTCGAAGCGGACAGGATGCGGGCGCCGAAGCTGACGCAGGAGAACCTGGCCAACCAGATCGACGTGGTCAAGGAGGAGATCCGCCTCAACGTGCTGAACCGGCCGTACGGCGGGTTCCCGTGGATCACCCTCCCGCCGGTGCTGTATTCCACGTTCCCCAACGCGCACAACGGTTACGGCGGTTTCGAGGATCTCGAACAGGCCACCCTGGACGATTGCGCGGCCTTCTTCGACACCTACTACTCGCCCGCGAACGCGGTGCTGACCGTCGCCGGTGACTTCACCGTCGAGCAGGCCCGCGAGCTGATCGAGAAGCATTTCGGCGACGTGCCGCACCGGCCCGCGCCCGAGCGTCCCTCGTTCGCCGAGCCCGCCCCCGAGGGCGAGCTGCGCGGCGAGCAGGTGGACCCGCACGCCCCGCTGCCCGCGGTCGGCGTCGGCTACCGCATGCCGGATCCGATCAACGACCTCGACGGCTACCTGGCGAACCTCGTGCTCGCCGGCGTGCTGACCGACGGCGACGGTTCCCGGCTCCAGCAGCGTCTGGTGCACCGCGAGCCGCTGGTCGTCGACATCGGCGCGGGCGCCGGGCTGTTCGGCCCGTTCGAAGCCCGTGACCCGGACACCTTCACCATCACCGCGATCCACCCGCCGGACGTGAGCACCGACCAGGTCCTCACCGCGCTGGACGAGGAACTGGAGAAGCTGGCGGCCACGCCGCCGGGTGACCAGGAGATCAAGAAGGTCACCGCGCGGTGGGCCGCGAGCCTGCACTCCGAGCACGACAAGCTGGTGTCCCGGACGCTCGCGCTCGGCTCTTTCGAGCTGCTGTACGGCGACGCGTCGCTGGTGTACCGGCTCGCCGAGAAGATCTCGGCGGTCACCGGGGAGGCCGTTTCGGCGGCGGCGAAGGCGCTGCGGCCGGATTCGCGCGCCGTGCTCGTCGTCCGCCCGGGTAGTGGATCTTCAGACCAGGAAGGTACCGAGCAGTGAGCGCACCGCACCGCACCGCCGAGGAGATCGGCCGCACGGCCGCCGGGCCGCGGCCGGTCCCGCCGCTGGGGACGCAGCGCGCCGCCGCCGATCTGTCCCATGTGGACACCACGCTGAGCAACGGGTTGCGGGTGCTCGCCGTCCGCAAGCCCACCGTGCCGCTGGTCGAACTGCGGGTGTGGATCCCGTTCGCCGGTGACGGCAAACTGCACCCGGCCACCGCCGAGGTGCTGGCCGAGACCCTGCTGACCGGCACCGCCCGCCGCGACCGCATCGAGATCGACGCCGACCTGGCGCTGATCGGCGGCGACCTCGCGTCCGGTGTCGACCCGGAGCGGCTCGCCATCACCGGCACCTCGCTGGCCGACGGCCTGCCGACGATGCTCGACGTCCTCGCCGACGCGCTCACCGGCGCTTCGTACGCGGACGCCGAGGTCGAGCGGGAACGCGAGCGCCTCATCGAGCGGATCGCCGTCTCCCGCACGCAGCCGAGGACGATCGCCCGCGAGGCACTGCAGAAGCACCGCTACGGCGACCACCCCGCGGTGCGGGAGGTCCCGCAGGCCGAAGACGTGGCCGTCGTGACGCCGGAACAGGTTCGCGCGCTGCACCGGGCTTCGGTGCTGCCGCGGGGATCCGTGCTGGTGATCGTCGGCGACATCGACCCGGAGACCGTCATCGGCGACCTGGAGAAGGCGTTCGGCGGCTGGGCTTCGGACCGCTCCGCCGTCCGCCTGCCGCCGCTGCCCGAGCTCACCGGGGGCAACGTCCTGCTTGTGCCGCGGGCCGGTGCCGTGCAGTCGCAGATCCGGCTGTCCGCGCAGACCGTGTCGCGCACGGACCCGCGGTACCCGGCACTGCAGCTGGCGAACCTCGTGTACGGCGGGTACTTCTCGTCGCGGCTGGTCGAGAACATCCGTGAGGACAAGGGTTACACCTACAGCGCGCACTCCGGATTCGAGTTCACCGACCAGACCGCCGTGGTGAACGTCGACGCGGACACCGCGACCGACGCCACCGCGGCCGCGCTCATGGAGACCCGGTACGAGCTGGCCAGGCTCGGTCTCGTGCCGCCGACCGCCGACGAGGTCGAGTCGGTGCGGCAGTACGCGATCGGCTCGCTGGTCACGTCCGCGTCTTCGCAGGGCGGGCTCGCCGCACAGCTGGCCGCGCTCGCCGCGACCGGGCTGGGCGTCGAGTGGCTCAGGGAGCACCCGGCACGGCTCGCCGCGGTCACCGCCGAAGACGTCGCGAACGCCGCGCTGGAGTTCTTCGCGCCCAAGCGGTTCACCGGGGTCGTCGTCGGTGACGCCGACGTCCTCGCGCCGAAACTGGAGGCGTTGGGCGACGTGACGGTCGGGGAGTCCTCCTGATGGAGACACCGTTCGAGTTGGGTGCGCTCCCGACGCTTTCGCGCTCCACGGCGGACCGTCAGGAATCCTTGCGCACCAACCCGGACCGGCTCGCCGAGCGCTGGCCGAACGCGAGGGTCGTCCTGCTCGACGAGCACGCGCGCACCCCGGTGATGGAGGGTTCCGGCACGCTCGCGACCCGCAAGACGCAGGACGTCGGCACCGAGCCGCCCGCCGACGCGGTGTTCCTCGGGGAGTGGCAGGGCATCGACTACTGGTCGCTGCCCGGCCGCCCCGCCGGGGAGACCGAGACCGTCGAAATGGCGGGCAGCTGGGGTGTCGTCGAAGAGGTCCCTCGCCGCGATGGCGAGATCTGGGTCGACCTGCGCGGTTACGGCGACCTGCTCGACGACACGTCGGCCGGGCTGTTCACCACCGCGCAGGCGTTGCAGGCCTGGCGACGGCAGGCGAAGTTCTGCACGCGTTGCGGGAGCCCGACCGAGGTCGTCCAGCTGGGCTGGGCGAGCAGGTGCACCGGCTGCGGCCGTGAGGAGTACCCGCGCACCGACCCGGCGGTGATCTGCCTCGTGCACGACGACGCCGGTGTCAACGGCGAGCACGTCCTCCTGGCCCGGCAGCCGATCTGGCCGCCGGACCGGTACTCGATCCTCGCCGGTTTCGTCGAGGCGGGCGAGTCGCTCGAAGGCTGTGTCGAACGGGAGATCCGCGAAGAGGTCGGCGTCGACGTGCGCGACATCCGCTATCTCGGCAGCCAGCCGTGGCCGTTCCCGCGGTCGATCATGCTCGGCTTCACCGCGCGGGCCGACATCTCCTCGACGATCGTGCCCGCGGAGGGCGAGATCGAAGAGGCGTTCTGGGTTTCGCGCGCGGAAGTGCGGGCCGCTTTCGCGAACAGCCAGCTGCGGAACGCCGGCGCCGTGCCGACCCCGATCGCCGGTGGTACGCGGCAGCTGGTGCTGCCCGGGAACTCGTCGATCGCACGCGTGATGCTGGCGGCCTGGGCAGGCATCTGACGTCCAGGAGCGGACTTCGATCATGTTCGGGATTCGCCCACGAAGCGGTGAAATGTCCGATACTCTCCGGCCGTTCGGTTTCTGGATCATCGAGTTGAGACACTGGGGAAACATGAAGAACACCTTGCGGCGGCTTGCCGTCGCCGGAGCCGCTGTCGCGGCCTTCGCCTCGATCAGCGCCGCGACCGCGGGAGCGGCGCAGGCCTCGGACTACGAGTACTTCAAGACGTACCCGAACCAAGAGGAATGCGGGATCAGCGGCCACCACGGCCGCATCGCCGGGGACTGGGACGGGTGGATGTGCTACCCCTCCAACGCGATCCCCTGGGCGTACGACCTGTACGTGCAGCCCAACTTCTGATTCACCGCCGCGTTGCCGAAGGGCCGCTCGGGAGGCATCGAACCTCCTGAGCGGCCCTTTGTCGTCACTCGCCAGGCAAGTCCCGCCGCGTGAACACCCTCCGCACCGGTACGTATACCCGCTGTGCGGAACACGCCAAGCGTTACCTCCCCGTTTCCCCGCGCCGTTGACGGCTGTGGTTCGGCTCACTACAGTCCCCGGAAACCGTCTGTAAAGTTTCCTAACGAAGTCGGGAGCGAGCCCCAGTGCGAGCCGGCAGTCCGCGAATGCTGCGCGAGATCAACGATCGCGCGGCCATCGAGGTCCTCCTGAGGGACGGCCCGTTGACGCGCTCGGAGCTCGAAGTCGCGATCGGCCTGTCGAAGCCCGCGACGGCGCAGCTGCTCACCCGCCTCGAGCAGGACGACGTCGTCACCAAGGCGGGCGTGCGCGGCGGGGGCCGCGGGCCGAGGGCGCAGCTCTGGCAGGTCAACGGTGGTGTCGCCTACGTCGCGGCCGTGGACCTGACGCCGCAGCAGGCCGATTTCGTGGTCGCCGACGTCACGGGCGCGGTGCTCGCCGAGTACCAGGTCCCGCTGCCGGTCCACGAGGGCGCGGACGTCGTCGGCACCTTCGGCGCGGCGCTCACCAGCGTCGCGAACAGTGCCGGTCTCGCCGCCACCGATCTCCGCCATGTCGTCATCGGCGCGCAGGGCGCGTTCGATCCGCGCACCGGCCTGCTCTCCTCCGCGCCGCACATCCCCGGCTGGCTCGGTTTCGACGTGCCGAGCAGGCTCAGCCGCGAACTGGGCGTCGAGGTCACCATCGAGAACGACGTCAACCTCGTCGCGATCGTGGAGATGACCGTCGGCCAGGCCGTCGGGCTCGACGACTTCGTGATGATCTGGCTCAGCGACGGCGTCGGTGGCGCGGTGGTGGTCGGCCGCAGGCTGTTGCGCGGCGCGACCGGCGGTGGCGGCGAGATCGACTGGATGCGGGTGCCCGATCCGGTTTCCGTCGCCACGCCGAACGAAAAGCCCCGCGCCGGAGATCGCTTCGGTGACCTCGTCGCGTCCCCGGCCGTCGTCGAGCTGGCAGCCGCGCACGGTATCGAGGCCGAGGACGGCGCGGACGCGGTCACCAAGGCCCGCGAGAACCACAACGAACCCTTCCTCGACGACCTGGCCCGTCGAGTCGCGGGTGGCGCGGCCGGTCTCATCGCGGTCGTCGACCCCGAACTCGTGCTCCTTTCCGGCGACACGAGCCGTGCCGGTGGCGACGAATTCGCCGCACTGGTCGCGAAAAGGTTGCACGAACTGGTCCTGCCCCGCACCCCGGTCGGGGTCGCTTCGGTGCAGGGCAACGCGGTCCGCGCGGGCGCGCTCCAATCTGCGCTCGCCACCGTCCGCAGGGACGTCTTCGGCGTCAACACCCCTTCGCTCCTCGGGCCGAGACGGTCCGGGGCGGGAGAGCCAAACCCGATCGTGGCGATCCCGGATTCACGAACAGAACCACCGTCTCCCGCCCCAACCAACTAGGAGGAGGGTCATGAGTTCCACGACCCAGGTTCGGAGAAGTGGCCGCCGTTGGCGCGGCTCGATAGTGCTCGGCGCGGTCACCGTCGCCGCACTGGTGTCCGCTTGTTCGGGCGCCGCAAGCCCCCCGGCCGGGGGAGCGGGTGACGCGGCGGCCGCACCCGCCGCGGACGCGAAGCTCACGCTGACCGTCTACAGCAAGTTCACCGACCGCGAGTACAACGTGGTGACCGCCGGGCTCAACAAGCTCAAGGCGAAGTTCCCGAACATCGAGATCAAGCACGAAGGCCAGCAGGACGACGACAAGATCACCCAGTCCATCCGCGGCGGCAACCCGCCGGACGTGGCGATCTCGTTCTTCACCGACAACCTCGGCGCGTGGTGTTCCACGGGCAGCTTCCAGGATCTGAAGCCCTACATCGACCGCGACAAGATCGACCTCGGTCAGATCCCCGACGCGGTCCGCAGCTACACCGAATACCAGGGCAAGCGCTGCGCCATGCCGCTGCTCGCCGACGTCTACGGCTTCTACTACAACAAGGACATGTTCGCGGCGAAGGGCATCACTTCCCCGCCGAAGACGACTTCGGAACTGTTCGAGGCCACCAAGAAGCTGACCGAGTTCAACCCGGACGGCTCGATCAAGGTCGCCGGGTTCATGCCGTCGATGCCGTTCTACGCCAACTTCGCGCAGTACTGGGCCCCGAACTTCGGCGCCACCTACCTCGGCCCGGACGGCCAGTCGCATCTCGCCGACAGCCCCGAGTGGAAGGCGATGTTCGACTTCCAGAAGCAGCTCGTCGACTTCTACGGCGGCCACGCCAAGGTCGAGCAGTTCAAGGCCGGTCTCGGCGAGGAGTACTCGGCGGACCACGGTTTCCAGCGCGGCAAGCTCGCGATGATGATCGACGGCGAATACCGCACCGCGTTCATCAAGGACCAGACACCGGACCTGAAGTTCGGCACCGCGGCCCCGCCGGTGCTCGACAGCAAGCCGGACCGCTACGGCGGCGCGTTCACCACTGGCACGATCATCGCGATCCCCAAGGGCGCCAAGAACCCCGGTGCGGCTTGGGAACTGATCAAGCAGGTCACCCTCGACACGTCGACGCTGGTCGAGCTGTCGAACGGCCTCAAGAACGTCCCGAGCACCAAGGCCGCGCTGACCGACCCGAAGCTCGAGGTCACGCCGGAGTTCAAGACGTTCCTCGACCTGTACAACGGCGGGAAGCTGCTGCCGAACCCGTCCACCCCGATCGGCGACGCGCACCTCAAGGCCGTCAACGACTTCGCCGAGAAGTGGCAGGCGGGCAACATCCCCGACATGACCGCGGGTCTCAAACAGGTCGACGCTCAGATCAACGACGAGCTGGCCCAGAAACGCGCCGGCGGCTGATCGCATGACCTCGACCCTGGACTCCAGGGCGGTCGGTTCCCCTTCCGCGTCCAGCCGGACGCGGAAGGGGAACGCAGCGCGCCGCCGTCGCACAGTCTTCTATTTCATCGCACCGGCGATGCTCGGGTTCCTGATCTTCTTCGGCTACCCGCTGATCGCCACGGTGTACTACTCGTTCACCCGCTACGACCTGATCAACGCGCCGGAATTCGTCGGCTTCGACAACTACATCCGGATGTTCTCCAGCGAGCCGCTGGTCGGCACCGCCGCGTACAACACGCTGTGGCTGGTGATCGTCCTGACGTTCTGCCGCGTGGTGTTCGCCCTCGGCACGGCGTCGATCATCTCCCGGCTCAAGTCGGGCGTCGGCCTGGTGCGGACGCTCTGCTACCTGCCTTCGCTGGCCCCGCCCGCCGCGGCGACCCTGGCCTTCGTGTTCCTGTTCAACCCGGAATACGGCCCGGTCAACGCTTTCCTGCGGGCGGTCGGCATCGACGGCGGCCTGTGGTTCAACGACCCGGCGATGTCGAAGCCCGCGCTGACCCTGCTGGTGATGTGGGGTTCGGGCGAGCTGATGATCATCATCCTGGCCGCGCTGCTCGACGTGCCGCAGGAACAGTACGAGGCCGCGGAACTCGACGGCGCCGGTCCGGTCCGCCGGTTCTGGCACGTCACACTGCCGTCGATCTCGCCGGTGCTGTTGTTCGGCGTCGTCAACTCGATGATCTTCGCGTTGCAGTTCTTCACACAGGCGATCGTCGCGGGTTCGGCGGCGGCGGGCGCGGCGGACGTCGCGGGCAACACTAGATTCATCGGCGCACCACAGAACTCGACGCTGACCTACCCGGTCTGGCTGTACGTCCAGGGTTTCCGGTATTTCAACATGGGTTACGCGGCGGCGATGGCGGTCCTGCTGTTCATCGTCTCGGCCGGGTTCACCTGGATTCTCGTGCGGCAGCTTCGCAAGTCCCAGCATCAGGAGGAGGGATGACCACACTGGCCGAGCCCCGGCACGCCGCCCCGGCGTCCGAACCGCCGAAGGTACGGATGCGGCGTCAATGGGACAAGAAGCTGTACTGGATCGCGACGCACAGCCTGGGGATCGCGATGGGCGTGATCTTCATGCTGCCCATCCTGTTCGTGTTCCTCACCGCGGTGATGTCCAGCGAACAGGCGCTTTCGTCGAACTTCTGGCCGAAGGAATGGCATTTCGAGAACTTCATCGAGGTGTTCGAAAAGGCGCCGCTGTTGCAGTACTTCGGCAACAGCATGCTCTATTCGACGCTGGCCACCCTCGGGGCGCTCGTTTCGGCGATCCCGGCGGCGTACGCGCTTTCGAAGTTCAAGTTCCGCGGGCAGAACCTGTTCTTCATGCTGACCGTGGCCGCGATGATGCTGCCCCCGCAGGTCACCGTCGTGCCGTTGTACGACCTGTGGGTGCGGCTCGGGTTCACCGGGACGCTGGTTCCGTTGATCGTGCCGTACTTCTTCTTCGACGCGTTCTCGATCTTCCTGCTGCGGCAGTTCTTCCTCACCATTCCGAAGGACTATCTGGAAGCGGCGAAGATCGACGGCTGCAACGAGTTCCAGACGATGATCAAGGTGCTGATACCGATGGCGAAGCCGGGGATCGCGGCCACCGCGATGTTCTGCTTCCTGTTCACCTGGAACGACTACTTCGGTCCGCTGCTCTACACCGGTGAGACCCGCGACAGCTGGCCGCTTTCGCTGGCGATCGCGTCGTTCCGCGGGATGCACCACGTGGAATGGAATCTCACCATGGCGGCCACCGCGCTGATCATGCTGCCGGTGATCGTGCTGTTCGTATTCGCGCAGAAGTCCTTCGTCAAGGGCGTCACATTCACAGGGGTCAAGGGATGAAACTGGCAGTCGTCGGTGGGGGATCCACTTACACACCCGAGCTGATCGACGGGATCGCCGGGCGACGGTCCACTTTGGACGTCGACGAGATCGTGCTGATCGATCCGGACGCGTACCGGGTGGAGGCGGTCGCTGACTTCAGCAACCGGTTGCTGGACCACGCCGGGCATCCGGCGCGGGTCCGCACCACCGCGAGCCTCGAAGAGGGTGTCGACGGTGCGTCGGCGGTGCTGATCCAGCTGCGGGTCGGCGGGCAGCGCGCGCGGCGCGGGGACGAGACGTTCCCGCACGCCTGCGGCTGTGTCGGGCAGGAGACCACGGGCGCGGGCGGCCTCGCGAAGGCGCTGCGCACCGTGCCGGTCGTGCTCGACATCGCCGACCGGGTGAGGAAAGTCGCCGGTGACGACACCTGGATCGTGAACTTCACGAACCCGGTCGGCATCGTCACCCGCGCGCTGCTGAACGAGGGCCACCGTGCCGTCGGGCTGTGCAACGTCGCGATCCACCTCCAGCGCACGTTCGCGCATCTGCTCGGTGCCGGCGTCGACGAGGTCAAACTCGTCCACACCGGACTGAACCACTTGAGCTGGGAACGGAAGGTGCTCGTCAACGGCGAGGACCGGCTGCCGGAACTGCTGGCGGAGCACGCGGAATTCCTCGGCGAGCACGTCACCGCGCCGGTGGAGTGGATGCGGCGGATGAACGTCGTTCCGTCGTACTACCTGAAGTACTACTACGGGCACGACGAGCAGGTCATGAAGCAGCGCACCGAGCGGCCGCGCGCGGACGTCGTCAGCGACGTCGAAGAGGAACTGCTCAAGGTGTACCTCGACCCGGAGGTGGTGACCAAACCGGAGCAGCTGGAAAAGCGGGGCGGCGCCTACTATTCCGAGGCCGCGGTGCAGCTCGTGCACGCGCTCACCTCGGGCGGGCCCGCGGAGGAGCACGTCGTCAACGTCCGCAACGAAGGCACTTTCGACTTCCTGCCGGACGACGCCGTCATCGAGGTTCCGTCCCTTGTGGACGGAAACGGTCCTCGTCCGATCGCGCAGCCGCGGGTGGAACAGCGGTTCGCCGGGCTCATCGCCGGGGTCACCGCGTACGAGCACCTCGCGCTCGACGCGGCGATCAAGGGCGGCCGGGACCGGGTGGCCGACGCGTTGCTCGCGCATCCGCTCGTCGGCCAGTACGCCAAGGCCGATCAGCTCGCCGACACACTGGTGCAGGTCAACCGTGAGTTCCTGCCGTGGGCGGGGGCATGACGGCCGGCTCACGAGACGTCGTCGTCGCGATCGACGGCGGCAACAGCAAGACCGATGTCCTGATCGTCTCCCGGGACGGACGGGTGCTCGGGCAGTCGCGAGGGCCGGGCGCGTCCCCGCAGAACATCGGGGTCGACGGCAGCGTCCGCGCGCTGGAGAAGCTGGTACTGGAAGCCCTTCGCGGCGCGGGGCTGCCCGACGAACGTCCTTTCGCGACACATACGTCGGCCTACCTCGCGGGTCTGGATTTCCCGCGCGAGGAGAAGATCCTGCACGCCGCGCTGGCCGAACGCGGCTGGAGCGACACGCTGATCGTCGGCAACGACACGCTCGCTCTGCTGCGCGCGGGCAGTTCCGACGGGACGGGGGTGGCGGTGGTGTGCGGCGCCGGGATCAACGGCGCCGGCGTCAGCGCCGACGGCCGTGAGCACCGGTTTCCCGCGCTGGGCAAGATCTCCGGCGACTGGGGCGGCGGCTACCGGCTGGGCGAGGAAGCACTGTGGTGGGCCGTCCGCGCCGAGGACGGCCGTGGTCCGGGTACGGCTTTGCAGGCCGCCGTCACCGCGCACTTCGAGACGTCTTCGGTGCTGGAAGTGGTGCAGCGACTGCACTTCGAGGAACTGCACTCCGACGCGATCCACGGCCTGTGCCCGCTGCTGTTCGCCGTCGCCGCGGACGGCGACGAGGTGGCGCAGGACGTGGTCGACCGGTTCGTCGAAGAGGTCGCCCTGCTGGTCGGGGTCATCCTGCGGCGGCTGGAACTGACCGCGGAAGCGCCCGAAGTCATCCTCGGCGGGGGAGTGCTGACCGGGGTCGGCACGCAGGTGATCGCGGAGATCGAGCGGCGGTGCCTGAAAGTGGCGCCGCAGGCCTCGATCCAGGTCGTCGACGTGGCTCCCGTGGTCGGCGCGGCGTTGTTCGCACTGGACACCATCGGTGCTTCCGACACCGCCAAGGTCGCTCTGAAGGCCGCGACCAAACGGGTCTGAATGTCCGTGAAGGCCTCCTTGAGGGACCCAGGGTCCCTCAAGGAGGCCTTCACGGACTTCTCCGGTCGGGTCAGGAAGCGGCGGGGACGAGCGGCTCGTCCGTCTCCAGCAGCGACTTGAGGTCCGACAGGATCCACGCCCAGCCGCCACCGGCGTTCTCGCCCGGTCCGGCGTTGATGTCCTCCTGCGAACCATCGACCAGCGCGGCCGTCCACGGCGCGTTGGTGACGTCGTGGGTGACGGTCAGCCGGGTGCCCGCGGTCTTCGTCTCTTCGATCTCGTAGGTGAGCTTGGTGTAGGGCTCGTTGTCGAAGGCCGCGTCCATCCGCAGCTTCCAGGTGATGACCAGTTTGCGTGGCGGGTCGACTTCCAGGACCTCGCCGTCGACCAGGTCGTTCGTGAATCCCGCCTCGACGTATTCCGGTGTGGGGTGGGTGGCGTGCTTGCCACCCGGCCGCAGGTCGAAGTCGACGAGGCCGGTGTAGCCGTACTTCCGCGACCATTCGGGCTTCGTGATCGCGTCCCAGATCTTCTCCGGGGTGGCCTTGATGTAGACGCGGTAGACCTGGGTGGTGGCGGTGATGGTGTCGGTCATGTCGGCTCCTGGGTTTCGGGGTTTTCGAGTTCGGCTTTGAGGTCGAGCAACGCGGTCACGTTGCGCTCGGTGAACTTGTCGATCCACCGGTCGTGGATCTGCCGGATCGGTACCGGGTTGAGGAAATGCTTCTTCTCCCGGCCCTCCTTGCGCGTGACGACAAGTCCGGCTTCTTCCAGCAGTTTCAAATGCTTCATCACACCGAACCGGCTCATGTCCACTTCGGACTCGAGATCGGTCAGCGTGCGGCCGTCACGCGCGAACAACCGGTCGAGCAGGAACCGGCGGGTCGGATCCGCCAGAGCCTTGAAAACCAGATCGTCGTCGGGCACGTCGAAAGAATAGGTGACCAAATGGTCACGTGTCAACCGGAACTTTCCTGAAGCGCGTGAAGGCCCCCTTCCCCTTGGGTTCTAGTGGTGGTTGCAACACCTGATTTGTTCAGGGGTTGTGTTGTTCGAGATTCGTGGGGATCGGTCGCCTCAGGGCCCGAGGAAGCT